>CAZCTU010000290.1:0-2736 GCA_964501495.1 uncultured Ramlibacter sp. | reverse complement strand
TGGGCAAGGCGATCAGGAAGGCCGTCATCAACAGGATCTTGAGCGGCACCATGAACGGCGAGATCACCGACGTGGCGATCAGGGTGGCACCCTGGGGCAGGGTCGCGATCAGGGGCGCGGCCAGGAAGTCATAGAGCTGGGCGGGACCCGGCCACAGGGCCAGCAGGCCGCCGGCCACGCCGACGGCGATGAGCGCCTTCATCAGGCGGTCCCGCAGCTCCACCAGGTGGGCCACGAAGGGTTGCTCGGTACCGGCGAGTTCGTCGTCTTTGTCGGATGCGGCCATCAGCTGAATTTCTTGGGCCGATAACGGGCCACGCGGGCGGCACCCGAAAGCACATGGCGGCGCACGCCGGCGCGCGCCTTGTACCACTGGGGCGTGGCGCCCTGCTTGACGCGCCACTTCTTGCCGGGGTGCTTGTATTCGGGGACGGGAGTGTCCAGGGGCTCGCCCAGGGTGTCGCCCAGCCCCTCGTTCAGGTCACGCTCGAGTCCGGAGGCGGTCTCGTGCACCGCGGTCTCGACGTCGCGGGCGGCGGTCTCCATCGTGTCCTTCATCTTGCGAAGCTCGTCGAGCTCGATGGAGCGATTGACCTCGGCCTTGACGTCGGCGACGTAGCGACGGGCCTTGCCCAGGAGTGTGCCCACGGTGCGGGCGACACCCGGCAGCTTCTCGGGCCCGATGACGATCAACGCCACCGCGCCGATGAGCGCCATCTTGGAAATGCCGAGGTCGAGCACGTAGTCGCTACGCTCAGGACTTGTGCTTGGCCTCGACGTCGATGGTCGTCTTGCCATCGGCGGCGCCGGGGGCAGCGCTGACCTGCTGGGCCGGAGCCTGAGCCGCCTGAGCGCCCGCCTCGGGGGTGGAGCCGTCCTTCATGCCGTCCTTGAAGCCCTTGACCGCACCGCCCAGGTCGGAGCCGATGTTCTTGAGCTTTTTGGTGCCGAACACCAGCACCACGATCACCAGCACGATCAGCCAGTGCCAGATGGAAAAGGAACCCATGGAAAACTCCTGAAAGTATTGGCGGTGATTCTAGTCCCGCGAATCGGGGCCGGCCGCGCGGGCGGGTATTGCCTTCAGCCCTTGAGCCAGGGCCGGGGCCCGCCCATCACATGCACATGCAGGTGGTGGATCTCCTGGCCGCCCTCGTCGCCGGTGTTGGCGAGGATGCGGAAACCGCCCTGCGGATAGGGATTGCAGCCCTGCTCCAGGGCCAGCCGGGGAGCCAGGGTCATCATCCGGCCCATGAGGCCGGCATGCTCGGGCGCCAGCTGCGCCATCGAGGGAATGTGGGCCTTGGGGATGAGGAGGAAGTGCACCGGCGCCCAGGGATGGATGTCGTGGAAGGCAAAGAGTTCCTCGTCCTCGTACACCTTGCGCGAGGGGATGGCGCCGGCAACGATCTTGCAGAAGATGCAGTTCGGGTCGTGGGTCATGGTGGGTTCCGTGGGCACGTGGCGCGGGGGAAAAACCCCGCGAGCGTGAATCAGTCGCGGCCGGCGTCGCGGGCCTGGGCCTTGCGCAGGGCCTTTTCCTCCAGGCCCGACAGGCCCTCGCGGCGCGACAACTCGGCCACCACGTCGGCGGGCGACAGGCCGAAATGCGACAGGGCGATCATGGTGTGGAACCACAGATCGGCAACCTCGCCGACCAGCTTGGAGGTGTCGGCTGCCGGGTCGCGCTCGAGGTGGCGCTCGAGATCTTTTGCGGCCATGACCACCTCGGTCGCCTCTTCGCCCACCTTCTTGAGGAAGGCGTCGGGGCCCTTGTGCAGCAGGCGGGCGACATAGCTCTTGTCCGGGTCGCCGCCGGCGGCCGGCTTGCGGCTCTCGATGACGGCGGCCAGGCGGGCCAGGGAGTCGGTGGAGGAAGTGGTCATTTGTAGATGCTTTCCGGGTCCTTCAGAACCGGGTCGACCGCCTGCCAGGCGCCGTCCTTCAGCACCTGGAAGAAGCAGCTGTGGCGGCCGGTGTGGCAGGCGATGCCGGGCTCGTGGCCGGTCTGGGTCACTTTGAGCAGCACCACGTCCTGGTCGCAGTCGAGGCGGATCTCGTGCACGGTCTGCACATGGCCGGACTCCTCGCCCTTGAACCACAGGCGCTGGCGCGAGCGGCTGTAGTAGACCGCCCGGCCTTCCTTCGCGGTGAGCGCCAGGGCCTCGCGGTCCATCCAGGCGAACATGAGCACGTCGCCGGTGGACGCCTCCTGGGCGATGACGGGGACGAGGCCTTTCTCGTCCCACTTGACGTGGTCCAACCAATCCATGGGGTGATTGTCGCTGAAGGCGGCCGCCGCGCCGGGGCGCGGGGCGGGTGACTCAGAGGCGGACGGGGATGCCGCGGGCGCGCATGGCTTCCTTGGCCTGGGCCACGGTGTACTCGCCGTAGTGGAAGATGCTGGCGGCCAGCACCGCGTCGGCGCCACCCTGCTTGACGCCTTCGACCAGGTGCTCGAGGTTGCCCACGCCGCCCGAGGCGATGACGGGCACTTCGACCGCGTCGGCCACCGCACGGGTGAGCGCCAGGTCGAAGCCGCTCTTGGTGCCGTCGCGGTCCATGCTGGTCAGCAGGATCTCGCCGGCGCCGTGCTCGGCCATCTGCCGGGCCCAGGCCACGGCGTCGATGTGCATGTTCTTGCGGCCGCCGTGGCTGTAGACGTCCCAGCCCGGGCCCTTGGCGGCCAGCTCGTCACCGACACGCTTCTTGGCGTCGATGGCCACGACGATGGCC
>CAZCTU010000289.1:0-2750 GCA_964501495.1 uncultured Ramlibacter sp. | reverse complement strand
CTGCGGTAGATCTGCACCAGGCCCGGGTGGTCCGGGTCGCTGCCAGCCACCGGGTGGTCTTCCAGCTCGCCGAAACGGCGGGCGAAGGCCACATGCTCGGCGCGGGTGATGTCCTGGTCACGCAGGAAGATGACCCGGTGCTTCAGGAGGGCGGCCTTGACCTCGGCAAACAGGCCGGCATCGCGCGAGGCGTCGCCCAGGTTCACGCCCGAGATCTCGGCGCCGATGACCGGGGTCAGTTGTCGGATTTTCATGTGCACTCCTAGATGACGAAGATGGACGAGCCGGTGGTCTTGCGCCCCTCCAGGTCGCGGTGCGCCTGCACCGCGTCCTCGAGCGCATAGCGCTGGTTGATCTCGATGCGGATGCGGCCGGCGGCCACATGGCCAAAGAGCTCGTCGACCAGGGCCTGCTTGTCCACCGGGTCGGCGATGTAGTCGGCCAGGCCCGGGCGGGTGACATACGCCGAGCCCTTGCGCGCCAGGATGGCCGGGTCGAAAGGCGGGATCTTCCCGGAGGCGGTGCCCACGCACACCAGCAGGCCGCGCCGCTTGAGGGAGTCGAGCGAGGCGTCGAAGGTGGCCTTGCCCACGCTGTCGTAGACCACGCTCACGCCCACGCCGTTCGTGATCTCGCGCACGCGCTTGGCCACATCCTCATGGCTGTAGAAGACGATGTGGTCGCAGCCATGGGCTCGGGCGACTTCGGCCTTGGCCTCGGTGGACACGGTGCCGATGACGTTGATGCCCAGGAGCTTGAGCCACTGGGTCAGGATCAGGCCCACGCCGCCGGCGGCCGCATGCACCAGCACCGTCTCGCCCGCCTGCAGCGGCCAGATGCGCCGGGACAGGTAGGCGGCCGACAGACCCCGCATGGTCATGGCCGCGGCCTGCTCGCAGCTGATCGCCTCGGGCAGCCGGATCAACACGTCGGCCCCGATCAGCCGCTCGGTGCTGTAGGCACCCAGGGTGTTGATGAAGCCGGTGTAGGTGACGCGGTCGCCCACCTTGAAGCCGGTGACGCCCTCCCCCACCGCCTCGATGACGCCCGAGGCCTCGTTACCGATGCCATTGGGCAGCGGCACCGGGTAGATGCCGCTTCGGAAGTAGGTGTCGGCAAAGTTCAGGCCGACGGCGACATGGCGGAGGCGGACCTGCCCCGGTCCCGGGGCGCCGACTTCGCGGCGCTCGAGGCGCAGGACTTCCGGCCCTCCAGTTTCATGGAAGGTGACAACGGTGCTCACGGAGATCTCCTTGGGGGTCGTGGCGGACGGGCGCGGGCCAGGTGGCGGGCCGCGCCCTGCCCGCTCACTCCATCTTGAGGTTCAGGTCGGCGGCGATGGACTTCCAGGTCGCGATGTCGCGCACGATGATCCGGCGGAACTCCTCGTTCGACTTGTTCGGCGGCGGCTCGAAGTTCTGGGTTTCCATCTTCTTGGCCATCTCCGGCGTCTGCAGGATCTTGTTGATCTCGCGGTTGAGGCGCTGGGCCAGCGCCGGCGGCATGTCGGCCGGGCCCATCACGCCGAACCAGCCGACGGCGTCGAAGGGATAGCCCTGCTCGCCCATGGTGGCCACCGTCGGGGTACGCGGCACGCGGACCGTGCCGCTCATCGCGATACCCTTGATCTGCTTGGCCTCCAGCATCGGCACCGGCGTGCCGGGGTCGGCCCAGCCGATCTGCAGCACGCCCGAGGCCAGGTCGTTCACGACCTGGGGCACCGTCTTGTAGGGAATGTGCGCCATCGACAGGCCGGCCTTTTTCTTCAGCCACTCGGTGGTGAGGTGCCCCGAGGAGCCCTCGCCCCAGGTGCCGTAGCTGTACTTGCCCGGGTTGGCCTTCACGAGGGCCACCAGCTCCTGCAGGTTGTTGGCCGGCACGTTCTTGTTGACCATCATGATGATCCCGCCCACCGCCGTCTGCGCGATCGGGGTCAGGTCCTTGACCGTGTCGTGGTTCATCTTGGGGATGAGGGCCGGGGCCACCGCGATGAAGGAGGCGTTGGAGTACAGCAGGGTGTAGCCGTCCGGCCGGGCGCGGGCCACGAACTGGCCGGCCACCTGGCCGCTGGCGCCGGGCTTGTTGTCGACGACGATGGTCTGGCCCAGGGCGGCGCCCAGCTTCTGCGCGAGCTCGCGCGCCATGATGTCGACGCCGGAGCCGGCGCCCGAGGCCACCACCAGGGTGATGGGCTTGCTGGGCCAGTTGTCCTGGGCCTGGACGCCGGAGGCCAGGGCGAGTGCGGCCGATCCCAGCAGGATGGCGCGGCGGATGCGAGAGAGGGAATGGGTCACGGTGTGTCTCCTCGTGTGGTCTCGATGGTGGAAGTGCGGGCCGTCTTGTCTTATTGCGGCTTGCGCAGGAAACCCTGGTGGGCGCCAGGACGGTTGGGCGCGAAGCCGTTCTCGCGCAGCGTCTCCTCGACGGTGTCGTAGAAAACGCCGATCTTCATGATCTCGCGCGCCTGCTTGGCCGTCGCGATGGGCCGGCCCAGCTCCTTGGAAATGCGCACCAGCTGCTTGATCTGTTCGACCGAGGACATCTTGCCGGTGCGGGTCGGGTTCCACAGCACGTCCTCAATGCCGCAGCGAACATGCAGGCCCAGGGCGATGCCGATGGTGTTGATCGGGAGCACGTTGCGCACCGAGCTTTCGACGGTGAGCACCGCGCCGTCGGGCACGGCGCGCAGCATGTGGGCCAGGTTGTAGATGTTGGCCTGGTCCATGCCGCCGCTGATGGCCACCCAGTTC
>CAZCTU010000288.1:0-2753 GCA_964501495.1 uncultured Ramlibacter sp. | reverse complement strand
AGGCCTACGCCAACTACCAGCAGCAGCGCGGCAGCAACACCGCCTGGACCTGGGAGCACCAGGCCATGACCCGCGCCCGCTTCGTCATGGGCGAGGCCGAGCTCGCGCCGCGCTTCGACGCGGTGCGCGAGGCGGTGATCACCGCGCCCCGCGACCAGGCGGCCCTGCGCCAGGAGATCGTCGGCATGCGCCAGCGGGTGGCCCAGGCCCGGCCGGTGCCCGAGGGCCGCTTCGACGTGAAGCACAGCGCCGGCGGCATGGTCGACGCCGAGTTCGCGGTGCAGTACCTGGTGCTGGCCCATGCCGCGGCGCACCGCGAGCTGATTCCCAATGTGGGCAACATCGCCCTGCTGCAGCGGGCCGAGGCCGCGGGCCTGCTGCCCGCCGGCGTGGGCCGCGCCGCCGCCGACGCCTACCGCAACCTGCGCCGCGCCCAGCACGCGGCCCGCCTGAACGAGCAGCCCACCCAGGTGCCCGAGGGCGAGCTGGCCGCCGAGCGCGCGGCGGTGCTGGCGTTGTGGCAGGCGGTGTTCGGCGGCTGAAGCGGGGGACCAGGGCCGCTGCGCGCACCCCGTGTCCGGGGTGGCGTAGCTCGGCCGCATCTCACGCGCGCCGCGCGCGTCCGGCAACCCCATGCCGGGCCAGTCAATGGCAGGGCCCGCGCCGGCCGCCCCTGAATCGCTGGGACAATCCCCGCCCATGACTCCACGTCTTCGCGGCCTCGCCGCACTCTCCCTCCTGGCGGCGCTGGCCGGCTGCGCCAGCGTCACCCCGCCGGCCGCGTCCGTTGCCGTCACCCCTCCCGCCGGCTGGCAATCGGCCCTGCCGCCGGCGGTGCCGCCGCCGCACGGCGGCCAGGTCGGCCAGCTGGCCACCTGGTGGAAGCAGTGGAACGACCCGCTGCTGTCCGAGCTGATAGCCGCCGCGCAGCAGGCTTCGCCCACGCTGGCCGCCGCGCGCAGCCGCCTGGTCCAGGCCCGCGGCACCCTGGTGGCCGCTGGCGCCGCCACCCTGCCCAGGGTCGACGCCAGCGCCTCGGGCACGCGCAGCAACACCAACCTGCTCATTCCGCCCAACACCGTGGCCCAGGCCGGCCTGCAGGCCAGCTGGGAGATCGACCTGTTCGGCGCCGGGCGTGCCGGCCGCGAGGCCGCCGAGGCGCGCCTGTCCGCCGCCGACGCCGGCTGGCACGAGGCCCGCGTGAGCGTGGCCGCCGACACCGCCTCGGCCTACCTGGGCTGGCGCAACTGCGAGCGCCAGCGCGCGGTGGCGGTGAAGGATGCCGCCTCCCGCGCCGAAACCGCCCGCCTGGTGCAGGCCTCGGCCGACGCCGGCTTCACCGCGCCCGCCACCGCCGCCCTGGCCCGCGCCAGCGCCGCCGAGGGCGCGGCCCGCCTGCGCCAGCAGAAGGCCCTGTGCGACGCGCAGCTGCAGGCCTTGGCCGCCCTCACCGCGCAGCCCGCGCCGGCCCTGGGCGAACGGCTCGCCCGCCAGGGCGACGCCGCTCCTGCCGACCCGGTGAGCGCCATGACCGCGCTGGCCGGCACGCCCCTCTTCGCGGTGTCCGCCGTGCCCGCACAGGTGCTGGGCCAGCGGCCTGACCTGTACCAGGCCGAGCGCGCGGTCGCCGCGGCCGTCGCCGACATCGGCGCGGCCCAGGCCGACCGCTACCCGCGCCTCACGCTCAATGGCAGCGTGGCCTCGGGCCAGGTGCGTACAGCAGGCAGCGAGACCAGCGCCCAGACCTGGTCCTTCGGCCCGCTGGCGCTCACCCTGCCGATCTTTGACGCCGGCCGCCGCGCCGCCAACGTGGAGGCCGCGAAGGCCCGCTACGACGAGGCCGTCACCCGCTACCAGGCCCAGGCCCGGCGCGCGGTGCAGGAGGTGGAGCAGGCCCTGCTGGCCCTGGACGCCGCGCGGGGCCGCAGCGCCGACGCACGGGCCGCGGCCGAGGGCTACCGCGCCTCCTTCGAGGCCACCGAGACCCGCCACCGCAACGGCCTGGCCAGCCTCGTCGAGCTCGAGGACGCGCGCCGCAACGTGCTGGCCGCCGAGACCGCCCTGGTGCAGCTGCAGCGGGAGCTGCAGGACGGCTGGATCGCCCTGTACCGCGCCGCCGGCGGCGGCTGGCAGGCTGGTGCCCCGGCCGCCGCAGCGGCTCCCGCCTCCGCCGCAATCCCCGCGCCCGCATCCACCTCCGCGGCGAGCCGCTGACCCCCGCGCCCGAGCACGCCACCCGCAGGACCCGCCCCCGCCGACCCGCGACTTCCGCGCCACCCCTTTCCTCGCATCACGACGCCATGAATTCCAAGCCCTCCCTCACCTCCCTCGCTGCCCGTATGCAGCCCCGCCGCGCCCTGGTGCTCGGCGCCGCCGGCCTGGCCGCCACCGCCGCCCTGGTCGCGGTCGCCCAGGACAAGAAGGCCCCGGCCTCCGCGCCGCGGCCCGCGCTCACCGTGAGCGTGGTCACGCCCCAGCGCGCCAGCCTGCCCATGACCCTGGCCGCCAACGGCAGCCTGGCCGCCTGGCAGGAGGCCAGCGTCGGCGCCGAGGCCGGCGGCCTGCGCCTGGTGGAAGTGCGCGCCAGCGTGGGCGACGTGGTGAAGAAGGGCCAGGTGCTGGCCGTCTTCGCCACCGACACCCTGGGCGCGGCCGCGGCCCAGGCCCGCGCCTCGGTCGCCGAGGCCGAGGCCGCCGCCGCCGAAGCCACCGCCAACGCCGAGCGCGCCCGCGCGCTCCAGCCCTCGGGCGCG
>CAZCTU010000287.1:0-2761 GCA_964501495.1 uncultured Ramlibacter sp. | reverse complement strand
GGTTTGGGCACCAGCTTCACCGTGACCTCGGTGGTCACCGCCAGCATGCCCTCGCTGCCCACCACGGCTGGCAGCAGGTCGTAGCCCGGCACGTCCAGCGCCTCCGAGCCGAAGGTGACCGGCTCGCCCTCCACGGTGAAGCCGCGCACCTGGAGCACGTTGTGCAGGGTCAGGCCGTACTTGAGGCAGTGCACGCCGCCGGAGTTCTCGGCCACGTTGCCGCCGATGGTGCAGGCGATCTGGCTGGACGGGTCGGGCGCGTAGTACAGGCCGTGCGGTGCGGCCGCCTCGCTGATGGCGAGGTTGCGCACGCCGCACTGCACGCGGGCGGTGCGGCTCACCGGGTCGACGGTCAGGATACGGTTGAAGCGTGCCAGCGAGAGCGTCAGGCCCTCGGCATGGGGCATGGCGCCGCCGGAGAGGCCGGTGCCGGCGCCGCGCGCCACCACCGGCACCTGCAAGGCGTGGCAGGCGCGCAGCACCGCCTGCACCTGGGCCTCGGTCTCGGGCAGGGCCACCGCCAGCGGGCGCTGGCGGTAGGCGGTCAGGCCGTCGCACTCGTAGGGCGTGGTGTCCTCGGGCGTCCACAGCAGCCCGCCAGCGGGCAGCAGGGGCTGGAGCGCCTGCACCAGCGCCTGCTGGCGCGGGGCGCGTTGCACGAGGGGGAGGTCGGCCGGGGCGTTCATGGCCCGCAGTGTAGGCCTTCGTCCAAGCCCTTGTGACGGGGTGCCGGACGGGGCTGCGCCCGGACCCTGGCAGGGGTCTGCCTGTAGGTCTTTTGTCCGTCCTTTCCCACCGGGAAGATGTATGTCAATATGCCCAGTGTTTCTGCATGCGGCACCGCCGCCAGGGAAGGCATGAGACCCCGCTTCGCCGTCACGTTCATCTTCGTCGCGCTCGCCAGCCTGCTGGCGGGATGTGCCTCCGTCATGGACGGCTACCAGCAGCTGGTGGCGGTCGAGACCTTCGGCCAGGAAGGCCAGGGCCGGGTCTTCGGCGCCCAGTGCGCGCTGAGCAACCCCAAGGGCACGGCGACCCTGCACACCCCAGGCATCGTGCTGGTGCGGCGTTCCTTCGACGACCTGAGCATCCGTTGCGAGAAGGCCGGCTTCGAGCCCGGCCAGGCCCGCGTGGCCTCGGTCACCAAGCCCATGGCCATCCTCGGCGGCTTCAGCGGCATGGCGGTCGACACCGGCACCGGCGCCGCCTTCGAGTACCCGCCGCTGATCAAGGTCACGATGGGCGCGCCCCTCAGTCGCTCGTCGCTGGTGCCGGGCGAGTCGCTGGCGGTGTCGCCGGCCATCGCTCCAGCTCCGACGATCGGACCTACCAGGCGAGGAGAGAGCCGCGCGGCTCAGCGGTGAGGGGCCTGTCCGTCTCCATCGCAGCGGGCGCGTGAAATGTAAGGACCCGCTCAATTACGGAGCATATTGAACATTAACATTGCGACCTTTAAGAGGAAACCCATGCGAGCGTTTTTCACCTCCGCTGTTTTGGTCGGCTCTGTCCTTCTGACCGGTTGTGCTTCCATCGTCAATGGCAATAACCAAGTCGTCTCGGTCGAAACGGCCAATCGCGAGGGCAAAGTGATTGGCGCAAACTGCGAACTCAAGAATCCCAAGGGAACATTTTTCGTCACGACGCCCGGCACAGTGACCATCCGCCGCGCCTATGACGACCTGAATATCCGATGCGAAAAGGCCGGCCATGAGCCGGGTCTGGCCGCTATCAAGTCCTCCACGAAGGCCATGGCTTTCGGCAATATCCTCTTCGGCGGTGTCGTTGGAGCAGCGGTGGATGCGGGTTCAGGCGCCGCCTACGACTATCCGTCCCTTATTACCGTGATGATGGGATCCGTGCCCGTTTCCCAGCCCCCCGCAGCGGCCGCACCGGCTCCGGTCGTGGCCCCCGCCACTGCCACCCAAGCGGCGCAGCGCTGACGCCCGGGGGCCGAGGCCTCGCAGGGCGCCTGCAGCGCGGTGCCCCGGCCTTTACTTGAAGATCACCGTCTTGTGGCCGTTCAGGAGCACCCGGTGCTCGCTGTGCCACTTGACCGCGCGGGCCAGCACCAGGCTCTCGGTGTCGCGGCCCAGGGCGGTGAGGTCTTCCACCGTCTTGCTGTGGTCCACGCGGGCCACGTCCTGCTCGATGATCGGGCCCTCGTCGAGGTCGGCGGTCACGTAGTGGGCGGTGGCGCCGATCAGCTTCACCCCGCGGTCATGGGCCTGGTAGTAGGGCTTGGCGCCCTTGAAGCTGGGCAGGAAGCTGTGGTGGATGTTGATCGCCCGGCCCGCCAGCTTCTGGCACAGGTTGTTCGAGAGGATCTGCATGTAGCGCGCCAGCACCACCAGCTCGGCGCCCTCGGCCTCGATGATCTCCAGCTGCTTGGCCTCGGCCTGCTCCTTGGTGGCCGCGGTCACCGGGATGTGGTGGAAGGGCACGTTGTAGCTGGCCGCCAGCTGGTAGAACTCGCGGTGGTTGGAGACGATGGCCCGGATGTCCAGCGGCAGCAGGCCGCTCTTCCAACGGAACAACAGGTCATTCAGGCAATGGCCTTCCTTGCTCACCATGAGCACGGTGCGCATGGCCTGGTCGCGCGGGTGCAGCTTCCAGTCCATGCCGTAGCCGGCGGCGAAGGCGGCGAGCGCCTGCTGCAGTTCGGCCACGCCCTGGGGGCAGGCGAACTGGACGCGCATGAAGAACAGCCCGGTGTCGTGGTCGTTGTACTGGGCCGCTTCCTCGATGTTGCCGCCCCGCTCCA
>CAZCTU010000286.1:511-2763 GCA_964501495.1 uncultured Ramlibacter sp. | reverse complement strand
CGCCCGACTTCTTCACCGCCGGCGGCTTCTCCGCCGCGATGGCCGTGGTCAGCGCGCTCAAGAAGACCAGCGGCGACACCAGCAGCAACAAGCTGATCGCCGCCATGGAAGGCATGAAGTTCGACACGCCCAAGGGTCCGATGACCTTCCGCAAGGAGGACCACCAGGCCATGCAGTCGATGTACCACTTCCGCGTCTCGCCCAACGCCAAGGTGGGCGCGCAGGCGGACCTGCAGCTCGTGAAGGAAATCCTGCCTTCCGAGATGAGCGTCCCGATCCGCAACAAGCGCTGAACGGGTCGATGAAGCGGCTGCGCGGGCCGATCTCGCGCCTGTGATGCTCGCCGTACCGAAGTACGGCTGCGCTTCTCGGCGCGACCTCGACCCGCTCGCTTCGCTTCCTCGATCCCGTTCCGGTCCTCGCATTCGCGGCGGACCGAAATCTCTCCCTCTTTTTCGGGCTGTTTCATGTCCGTCCTCGCCACCCACGACCTCACCGTGCGGTTCGGCGGCCACGTGGCCGTCAACGGCGTGACCTGCTCCTTCGAGCCGGGCACGCTCACCGCCATCGTCGGCCCCAACGGCGCCGGCAAGACCACCTACTTCAACCTGATCTCGGGCCAGCTCAAGGCGAGCGCCGGGCGGGTGACGCTGGGCGGTCGTGAGCTCTCGGGCCTGCCCGCCTCGGAGCGCACCCGCGCCGGCCTCGGCCGGGCCTTCCAGCTCACCAACCTGTTCCCCGGCCTCACCGTGCTGGAGAACGTGCGCCTGGCGGTGCAGGCGGCCAAGGAAGGCCCGCACCGGCGCGGCCTCAACCTCTGGAGCCTGTGGAGCGACCATGCGGCCCTGACCGCGCGCGCCCGGGACATCCTGGCAAGCGTCGCGCTGGCGCCGCGCGCCGAGGAGAAGGTGGCGGGCCTGCCGCACGGCGACCAGCGCAAGCTGGAGGTGGCCCTGCTGATGGCGCTGGACCCGCAGGTCTACATGTTCGACGAGCCCACCGCCGGCATGCACGCGGCCGAGGCGCCGGTCATCCTGGACCTGATTCGCAAACTGAAACAGGACCGCAGCAAGACCATCCTGCTCGTGGAGCACAAGATGGACGTGGTGCGCGAGCTGGCCGACCGCATCATCGTCCTGCACAACGGCACCCTGGTGGCCGACGGCAAGCCGGCCGAGGGGATCGCGCTGCCGGTGGTGCAGGAGGCCTACCTCGGCGTGAGCGCCAGGCCGGACACGAATGCGGCAGGCGCCAACAAGGAGACGGCATGAGCACCGTGACCCAAGCGAGCCCGGGCTGGGGCACGGCCGCAGGCGTCGAGACGCCGCCGCCTCTGCTTCGCCTGGAAGGCGTGCACACTCACATCGGGGCGTACCACATCCTCCACGGCGTGGACCTCGTCGTCCCGCGCGGCCAACTCACCATGCTCCTGGGCCGCAACGGCGCAGGCAAGACGACCACGCTGCGCACCCTGATGGGCCTGTGGCAGGCCTCAGAGGGGCGCATCACCTTCAACGGCCAGGACATCACCCGGCTGCACACCCCGCGCATCGCGCAGCAGGGCATTGCCTACGTGCCTGAGAACATGGGCATCTTCGCCGACCTGTCGGTGAAGGAGAACCTGCTGCTGGCGGCCCGCGCCGCCTCGCGCATCGAGCAGGTGGATGGCGAGCGGCTGGAGTGGATCTTCGGCCTGTTCCCGGCGGTCAAGAAATTCTGGAACCACCCGGCGGGCAAGCTCTCCGGCGGCCAGAAGCAGATGCTCGCCGTCGCGCGCGCCATCGTCGAGCCGCGCGAGCTGCTGGTGATCGACGAGCCGAGCAAGGGCCTGGCGCCCGCCATCGTGAACAACATGATCGAGGCCTTCGCCCAGCTCAAGGCCAGCGGCGTCACCCTGCTGCTGGTGGAACAGAACTTCAACTTCGCCCGGCGCCTTGGCGACACGGTGGCGGTGATGGACAACGGCCAGGTGGTTCACGCCGGCGCCATGGCCGACCTCGCCGCCGACGAGGCCCTGCAGCGGCAACTCCTGGGGCTCGCGCTATGAACCTCCAACGACTCCAAGAGCTGGACTGGAAGCCGGTCGCCCTGGTGCCCCTGCTGGCGCTGGCGGTGCTGCCCCTGGTCGGCTCGCCCTCCACCTGCGCCCAGTAAGTCTTCGGCAGCTTGTGGCGCGGATTGGCGATGCGCTGCTGCAGCGCGCCGTCGTCGGTCAGCAGCAGCAGGCCTTCGGAGTCGTAGTCGAGGCGTCC
>CAZCTU010000286.1:0-501 GCA_964501495.1 uncultured Ramlibacter sp. | reverse complement strand
TGGACGTGCTGAACTTCGGCCACGGCGTGTTCATCGCCTTCGGCGCCTTCGTCGCCACCTCGGTGCTGGGCGCGATGGGCGACTACACCGCCTCCGAGAGCCTGTGGACCAACCTGCTGGCCGTCTTCCCGGCCATGCTGGCCGCGATGGCGGTGTCGGCGGCGATCGGCCTGGCCTTCGAGCGCTTCATCGTGCGGCCGGTGTACGGCAACCACCTCAAGCAGATCCTGATCACCATGGGCGGGATGATCATCGGCGAGGAACTGATCAAGGTCGTCTGGGGCCCGATGCAGATTCCGCTGCCCCTGCCCAATGGCCTGCGCGGCTCCCTGCTCCTGGGCGACGCCGCGGTCGAGAAGTACCGGCTGCTGGCGGTGGTGGTGGGGGTGGTGGTCTTCGGCCTGCTGCTCTGGACCCTGACCCGCACCAAGATCGGCCTCCTGATTCGCGCCGGCGTGCAGGACCGCGAGATGGTCGAGGCCCTGGGCTACCGCATCCGCA
>CAZCTU010000285.1:0-2770 GCA_964501495.1 uncultured Ramlibacter sp. | reverse complement strand
CCTGCGACAGCCTGATCATCGCCACCGGCGCCTCGGCCCGCTACCTGGGTCTGCCCTCGGAAGAGGCCTTCATGGGCAAGGGCGTGAGCGCCTGCGCCACCTGCGACGGCTTCTTCTACCGGGGCGAGGTCTGCTGCGTGGTCGGCGGCGGCAACACCGCCGTGGAGGAGGCGCTGTACCTGTCCAACATCGCCAGCAAGGTCTACCTGGTGCACCGCCGCGACAAGTTCCGCGCCGAGCCCATCCTGGTGGACAAGCTGATGCAGCGCGTGTCCGAGGGCAAGATCGAGCTCAAGGTCTTCAAGACCCTGGAGGAAGTGCTGGGCGACGCCTCGGGCGTGACCGGCATCCGCGTCAAGGACACCACGACCGGCGCGACCGAAGACATCACCCTCAAGGGCTGCTTCATCGCCATCGGCCACTCGCCCAACACCGAGATCTTCCAGGGCCACCTGGAGCTCAAGGACGGCTACATCGTCACCAAGGGCGGCAACAACGGCTTCGCCACCCAGACCAGCGTGCCGGGCGTGTTCGCCGCCGGCGACGTGCAGGACCATGTGTATCGCCAGGCCATCACCAGCGCCGGCACCGGCTGCATGGCTGCCCTGGACGCCCAGCGCTTCCTCGAGCAGGCCGAGTAAACCAAAAGAGCTCCATTCGAACCCGGGCGGGAGCTAAACGGCGGCAAGAGCCGCCCTCCGGCGTCCGGACCCGGGGAATTCCCCACCGGGCCGGCCGGAAAGGCCGCGCTGCCCGGCTATAATCGTGGGCTTTGCTGCTCCGACCCGGGAGGGTGGGCTGCCGGCAAGATGGGTTACCGCCACCCGACTGGCGAGGTGAGGCGCTCACGATGTGACCGCCGTTGAAGGAGTGCTCCATGGCACGCAAATGCGAAGTGACGGGCAAAGGCCCGATGGTCGGGAACAACGTTTCCCACGCCAACAACAAGACCAAGCGCCGGTTCGAGGTGAACCTGCACCACCGCCGTTTCTGGGTCGAGAGCGAGAACCGCTGGGTGCGACTGCGCGTTTCCAGCGCCGCCCTGCGCCTCATCGACAAGAAGGGCATCGACATCGTGCTGGCGGACCTGCGTGCCCGCGGCCAGGCCTAATCAAGGAGAACTGACATGGCTAGCAAAGGCGGACGCGAAAAGATCAAGCTGGAGTCCACGGCGGACACCGGCCACTTCTACACCACCACCAAGAACAAGAAGACGATGCCTGAAAAGATGTCGATCATGAAGTTCGACCCCAAGGCTCGCAAGCACGTCGAGTACAAGGAAGTGAAGCTGAAGTAATTCGGCGCTTCACCGGCAGAAGGCCCCGCAGCGCGGGGCCTTTTCTTTTGGCGCGGTCACTGCCGCGCTCATGGACTCGCCAAGGGCGCTTTCACACACTGGCCCAGGGGTTGACCAGCGTGAGGCCCAAGTCCTCGAAATCACGCGTGTTGCGCGTCACGAGCCCCAGCCCGTGACGCAGCGCGGTAGCAGCGATCAGCCCGTCGATCGCGGGAAGGGGGCGCTGGACTTTGGCGCATAGGCGTCCCCATTCATCGGCAGTGTCCGCGTCGAGCGTCAGCAGGCGGCCCGAGAAATAGTGGGGCAGATCCAGGACGAGCCATTGATCGAGCATGTCACGACGCGGCCCTGCAGGCAGCTTGGCGATGCCCTTTCGTATCTCGCCCAATGTCAACACGCTCAAGTACAGGGTCCGCCAGCCATGGTCCCTGAACCAGTCGACCACGCCCGCCTCGGGCTTGGGACGACGCAACTCAGACAGCACGTTGGTGTCGATGAGGTAGTTCACAGAGGGGTCTCACGCGGCAGGCTGCGGTCTCGCTCGATGACCAGGTCGTCCTGGTCGAACAGGGGGGAGCGACGCATGAAGTCCAGCAGGCTGTCCCGATTTCCCGTGAGCTCATCGAACATTTCGCGCGAGATCACGACGGCGGCGGGACGGCCGTGGATGCTGATCTCCTGGGGGCCTTCCTGCGCAGCTTGCCGGACGACCTCCGACAAATGGGCTTTGGCATGTTGCAACTGCCAAGTCTGCATGGGCACCTCCTTGAAGCTGGACGCAATCCAAAATTATGGTCAGTGTAGTCAGAATTGAGGCGAACGCCAACCTGAGGACTTCAAGTGGAAAAGCGCAGGGCCCGCGGGTGAATGCGCAACATGTTCGCCATCCGCCCAAAGAAAAAGCCCCGCGACGCGGGGCTTTTGCGGGGAGCGATCTGCCTCAGGCGTGCGCCGCGCGCAGCTGCCGCGAGAAGGCCTGCAGGCGGGCGATGCCGCTGCCCTCGGCCCGCTGGCACCAGGCCTGCAGGTCGGCGGCCAGCTGGGCGCGGGTGTGGGTGGTGTTCATCCAGACCTGGCGCAGCTCTTCGCGCATGGTCATCATCTTGTCCAGCACCGGCGAGGCGGCGCGGGCCTGGGCGACCTGCTGGCGCGCATCGGCCGGCACACGGTCGTCGTCGCGGTGCAGCCAGCGGCGGGCGGCCTTGACCGGGGCCAGGTCCTGGCCCTTGGCCTGGAGCAGGGCGATCTCGTCTTTGGCGGCACGGCGCAGCTCACGGCCGAAACCGGCCATCACCTCGTAGCGGTTGGCGATGATCGCCTCCAGCGTCTTCTCGTCGGCGACCGGGCGAATTTCGCCCAGTTGTAGCTTGGGCGGCACCTTCTTGACCTTGGCCCAGCCCAGCATCTCGAAAGCGCGGATGTAGCCCCAGTCGATGTCGAACTCATACGGCTTGACCGAGAACTTGGCCGCGG
>CAZCTU010000284.1:0-2777 GCA_964501495.1 uncultured Ramlibacter sp. | reverse complement strand
CATCTTCGACAACCTCGCCGCGATCGAGCGCCAGTTCCACCACCTGGTGCGGACGGTGCCGGCCTCGGGCCGGGTCGTGGTCAACGGACTGGAAGAAGCCCTCACCCGCGTGCTTCACCAGGGCTGCTGGAGCGAGGTGCGCAGCTTCGGCGCCGCGGTGAGCGACTTCACCGCCGAGGGCGAGCCCCATGCCTTCGACGTGCTGCACCAGGGCAAAAAAGTCGGCCGGGTCGAGTGGGACATCTCGGGCGTCCACAACCAGCTGAACGCCCTGGCCACCATCGCCGCTGCCGAGCATGTGGGCGTGGCGCCCGAGGCGGCGGCCGCTGCCCTCTCCAGCTTCCAGAGCGTGAAGCGCCGCATGGAAAAGCGCGGCACGGTCAATGGCATCACCGTCTACGACGACTTCGCCCACCACCCCACCGCGATCCGCACCACGGTCGACGGCCTGCGCCGGCAGCTGCAGCCCGGCCAGCGCATCCTGGCGGTGTTCGAGCCGCGCTCCAACACCATGAAGCTGGGCACCATGAAGTCCCAGCTGCCCTGGAGCCTGGAGCAGGCCGACCTCGCCTTCTGCCACGCCGGCGGCCTGGACTGGGACGCGAAGGAGGCGCTGGCCCCCATGGGCGCGCGCGCCGAGGTCGGCGCTGACGTCGACACCCTGGTGCGTCAGGTGGTCGCCGCCGCGCGTCCGGGCGACCAGCTCCTGTGCATGAGCAATGGCGGCTTCGGCGGCATCCACGCCAGGCTGCTGGCGGCGCTGGCGCAGCCGACCCCCTGAGCCAACCACCCGAGCCGGAACCGATTCAAGCCCGATTTCGGACAAATCTTCTTATTTCACCTCTTCAGTAAAAGTGTACTTTTACTAAATTTGATATTTAGCGATAATTCGGGCGATGAAGATTGCCCGAGAGGAAATCGTCGCCGTCCTCGCCCAGTTCAACCCCTGGTGGCGCGGAGAGCCAGCCCCCGACCTGCCCGACTGGCGGCGCGCGGCGTTCCAGGAATTGCAGGCTTGGTTGACAACGCCCCCGGCACCCCGGGCGGTGCTGCTTTCGGGCGCCCGGCAAATCGGCAAGACCACCCTGCTGCTGCAGTCGGCAGCCGCGCTGCTGGCCGCGGGCGTCCCGGCCGCCAACATCCTCTACGCCACCTTCGACCACCCCATCCTGAAGCTGGCCGGCATCGACGCGGTGATCGAGGCCTGGCGGACGCGTGAGCCGCACGCCGAAGGCCCTGAGTTCCTGCTGCTTGACGAGGCGCAGTTCATCCGGGACTGGGGCACCTGGGTGAAGCACCAGGTCGACTTCCGCAAAGACCGCCGGATCGCGTTCACCGGCTCGGCCATGCCGCTGGTCGAAGCGGGCCAGGAGTCGGGGGTGGGCCGTTGGCACACCATCCGCCTGACCACGCTCTCGTTCTACGAGTACCTGCAGATCAAGGGCCTGGCCCTGCCGCCCCTGCCGCGTCTGCGGAGCCTGCGCGACCTGAACGACTGGGAATTGCCGGACTTCCTTCGGACGGCCGAATCCGCAGCGCCTTATGTCGGCCACTTCCACGAGTACCTGGTCCGCGGCGGCTTTCCGCAAACCGCGCAGGTGGAAAGCATCACCCAGGCGCAGCGCCTGCTGCGCGAGGACATCATCGACAAGGTGCTCAAGCGGGACATGACCGCCCTGTTCGGCGTGCGACGCGTGCTGGACCTGGAGCACACCTTCCTCTACCTGTGCATGCACGACGGCGGCTTGCTGGACATGGTAGACCTGTGCGCCAACCTGGAAGTCAAGCGACCCACGGCCCAGAACTTCATCGAACTGCTGGAAGCGACGCACCTCATCTACCGCCTGCCGCCCCACGGCTACGGCAAGGACGTGCTGCGGGCGAGGTTCAAGATCTACCTGGCGGACGCCGCAATTGCCCCTGCGGTGATGCTCAAAGGCAAGGCACTGCTGGAAGATGCCGCGGCCCTGGGCGTGGCCACGGAAACAGCGGTTTTCAAGCACCTGTTTGCGCGCTACTACCGCCAGAGCCTGCGTTTTTCCTACTGGCGCGGAAAGCGCGACCACGAGGTGGACCTGGTCGCCGAGACCGGTGGCGAACTCATTCCCTTCGAGGTGAAGTACCGCGCCCAGCACACGGGCGCGCGGGACCTCAAGGGCCTGATCGAGCTGTGCCGGGCCAAGCGCATCGCACGCGGCTACGTGGCCACCAAGTCGCTGGAGGACTTCGGTCCGCTGGCCGGGCTGCCGCCGCCGGCGGCGGGTGAGGCCGCCACGCCCCAGATCATGCGGATTCCGGCGCCGCTCCTGTGCTACTGGATGGGGGCGATGGAGTTGCCCGCGCCATGAGACAGGGCCCCGCGCGGGGCCCTGCTCATTGGGGCAATGACACGCTCTTTTGCGCCCTCTTGCGCCCTTTTCGCCCTCTTACTTGCGGCGCGCCCGGACCGCCTCCGACAGGATGGCCAGCACCTGCTGCGAAGGCTCCCAGCCCAGGCAGGCGTCGGTGATGCTCTTGCCGTAGGCCAGCTTGCTCACGTCGTCCTTGCCCGGGGTGAACTTCTGCGCGCCGGCCTCGATGTGGCTTTCGACCATCACCCCGAACACGCTGCGCGAACCGGACTTGATCTGGCCGGCGATGTCGATCGCCACGTCCATCTGCTTCTCGTGCTGCTTGCTGCTGTTGGCGTGGCTGCAGTCGACCATCAGGCTGCAGGCCAGCGGCCTCGAGGTCCTTGCAGGCGGCGGCCACATGGGCGGCGTCGTAGTTGGGCGTCT
>CAZCTU010000283.1:0-2778 GCA_964501495.1 uncultured Ramlibacter sp. | reverse complement strand
CACAACGAGCTGCGCATCATCATGGCCACCCTGGCCGCCACCCGCAGCCGCACCGAAGCCGCCGAGCGCCTGGGCATCAGCCCGCGCACCCTGCGCTACAAGCTGGCCCAGATGCGGGCCCAGGGCCTGGTCGCCGAAACCGAGGGAGGCCTCGCATGATCGAGCGCGCCACCTCCGCCGCCAACATCGCCTCCATGCTGCAGACCATGCGCGCCATGCAGGTCGAAGCGGGCAGCATGGCCCCGGTCACCGCCCCCGGCGTGCAGGCCGGCGGCCGCAGCGAACTGGCCCCCGCGGGCTTTGGCCAGATGGTCAAGGGCGCCCTGGGCCAGGTCAATGCGATGCAGCTGGAATCCACCCGCCTGCAGGCCGCCTATGAGCGTGGCGAGGACCTGCCCCTGACCGACGTGGTCCTGGGCATGCAGAAATCCTCGCTGGCCTTCGAGGCCACGCTCCAGATCCGAAACAAGGTCCTCAAGGCGTACGAGGACATTCTCAACATGCCGGTCTGACCGGCCCGCGAGAAGCTAAGAGGCAAGCACCATGGCCACAGCCACCGCCACCCTTCCCGCCGGCACCGCGCCGGCCTCCGCCAGTGCCGCGCCCGCGGGCGCCGGCGTTCCCGCCACCACCTCGCAGGCCCTGGTGCCCGCGGGCGAGGGCGCAGGCGCCGGGCACACCCCCAGCGGCGCCCTCATTCCTGCCAGCGGCGGCCTCGCAGCCGGCGTGCGCCGCGTCGTCCAGCAGCCCGCGGTGCGCCGCGCGCTGCCGGCCTTCGTGGTCATCGTGGCGCTCCTGGTCTTCGGCCTGTCCTACCTCTGGATCCAGTCCACCCCCTACCGCCCGGTGATGCCCGGCCTGTCCGAGGCCGACCAGCAGGCCGCCTTCGACGCCCTGCGGACCGCCGAATTCAAGCCCAAGGTCGACCCGCAGTCGGGCCAGCTCACCGTGCCGGCCGATCGCTTCCACGAGGCCCGCATCTTCCTGGCCAGCCAGGGCCTGCCCAAGACCGGCGCCGTCGGCCTCGAGGGCCTGAAGGACCAGTCCTCCATGACCACCAGCCAGTTCATGGAGCAGGTGCGTGTCAATGCCGCGATGGAGCAGGAGCTGGCGCGCAGCATCATGCAGATCGGCACCATCGCCGGCGCGCGCGTGCACCTGGCCACCCCGCGCCAGAGCGTGTTCGTGCGTGACCGCGTGCCGCCCAAGGCCTCGGTGGTGGTGACCCCGCACCCGGGCCGCGCCCTGTCGCCCTCGCAGGTGCAGGCCATCGTGCACCTGGTCTCGTCCAGCGTGCCGTACCTGACCCCCGACAACGTGGCCGTGGTGGACAACGTGGGCAAATTGCTCACCGAGTCGGCCACCGAGATGAAGCTGGGCCTGACCTCCGCCCAGACCGCGCACAAGCAGCAGCTGGAAGAGGTCTACCGCAACCGCATCCTGCAGATCCTCGCGCCCATGGTGGGCGAGGCCAATGTGCGCTCGCAGGTCAACCTGACCCTGGACTTCACCCAGGTCGAACAGACCACAGAGGACTACGACACCCGCGAGAAGGGCCCCAAGACCCGCTCCGAGGTTGTCTCCGAGGACCGCTCGCAGCGCAAGAACGCTGAAGGCGTTCCCGGCACCCTGTCCAACTCGGCGCCGCCCACCCCCACGGCCACCACCAACAGCGCCGCCGCCAACCCGCAGGGCGCGGCCTCCGGCGCGGCCGGTGCCGCAGGCGCCGCCGACTCGACCACCACCAACACCACCCGCGCCACCCGCAACTACGAGCTCGATCGCACCGTGCGCCACGTCACCAACGCCACTGGCGGGGTTCAGCGCATCTCGGTGGCGGTCGTGGTCAACGAGAAGCCCGCGCCCGCCCCGGCTGCCGGCGCCTCCGCGCCTGCTCCGGGCACCCCGGCCGCACCGGCGAGCCAGCCCTACTCCCCCGAGGAACTCCAGCGCATGACCGAGCTGGTGCGCAGCGTGGTCGGCTTCGACCAGGCCCGCGGCGACCTGGTCTCGGTGGTGCCCGCCCGCTTCGAGAGCGAGCTGCCCACCCCCGGCATTCCCTGGTACCTGCAGCCCGACGTGCACCTGGCCTTCAAGAGCGGCCTGATCGCGCTCGCTTTCCTGGCCTTCCTGTTCATCGTGATCCGCCCGGTCATGCGCGCCCTGTACGCCAAGGCCGAAGAGGCGGCCGCAGAGGAAGCCAACAAGCCCCTGGCCGACGGCGAGCTGTCCGAGGACGACATGCGCATGATCCAGCTGGGCGAGGGCGAGAGCCTGGAGGAGATCAAGGCCAAGCTCAAGCCCAAGCGCTCCAGCATCTCGATCGACATGCTGGACACCGCCAACACCTACGACGACAAGGTCGCCCTGATCCGGATGCTGGTGGCCGAGGACTCCGCCCGCGTGGCCAACGTCCTCAAGAACATGATCAAGGCCGCCTGAGGCGCCACAGGAGAACGACATGGCTGAAAAAGACGACAAGGCCAAGGCGGATGCCGGCGCGCCGACCGCGGCCGACTTCATCATGACGCCCGAGCTGCAGGAGGAGCTGGACAACCTCAGCTCCACCCAGCGCGCCGCGGTGCTGATGCTGCTCCTGGGCGAGCAGCAGGCGGCGGAGATCATCCGCTTCATGAACCCCAAGGAGGTCCAGGCCCTGGGCGGCGCGATGGTGTCGGTGGCCGACCTTTCGCAGGAAGCGGTGAACATCGTCCTCGACGACTTCGTCGCCACGCTGAAGAAGCAGACCAGCCTGGGCCTGGGCACCGGCGACTACGT
>CAZCTU010000282.1:2224-2786 GCA_964501495.1 uncultured Ramlibacter sp. | reverse complement strand
TGTTGGACAGGCCGCCCTTCTTGTTACCGGGGGTGGTGTTGGCGCTGCGGTCGGCGCTGCCACGCTGCAGGTAGGCGTCGTACCAGGCCATTTCCTTGACCATCGCCTCGGCGACTTCGGCCGTGGTGGCGCGCGAGGTGAGCTGGGCGATGCCGTCACGCACCTCGGTCACCTCGGAGAACATCACCGTGGCGCCGGCGCGCACCAGCAGGTCGGTGCAAAAGCCCACCGCGGGGTTGGCGGTCACGCCGGAGAAGGCATCCGAGCCGCCGCACTGCACGCCCACCACCAGCTCGCTGGCGGGGAGGGTTTCACGGCGGCGGCGGTTCAGACGCTCGAGGTGGACGCGGGCCTGGCGCATCACACCGTCGATCATGGACATGAAGCCCACATGCGCGGCGTCTTGCAGGCAGACCACGTCCAGGCCCTGCGCCAGGTCCTTGCCGTCGCCGCCCTCACCGCGTGTGTCGGCAATCGGGATGGTGCCCGGCGGCAGCAGGCGCTCGGGCTGCAGCTTCTCGCAGCCCAGGCTCACAACCATCACCTCGCCGCCGCAGTTGGG
>CAZCTU010000282.1:0-2214 GCA_964501495.1 uncultured Ramlibacter sp. | reverse complement strand
CGTCGATCGCCACGCCGCAGCCGTAGCCGTGCTCCAGGCCGACCACGTCGTCGACATTCGGATAGAGCGGCAGCAGCTCGGACTTGATCCGCTGTACCGCGAAGTCGACCACGCCGGCCACGCACTGCACCGTCTGGGTGATGGCCAGGATGTTGCGGGTACCGACGCTGCCGTCGGCATTGCGGTAGCCCTCGAAGGTGTAGCCAGCCAGGGGGTCCATCGGCGGCTTCTTGGCGGTGGCCAAGGGCAGGCCCTCGAGCGCGCGGGCCTCGGGCATCTCGAGCACCCGCTCGTGCACCCAGCTGCCGGCCGGCAGCGTCTTGGTGGTGCGGCCAATGGTCACGTCATAGCGACGCACCTCGGTGCCCTCGGGCAGATCGACCAGGGCCACCTTGTGCCCCTGCGGCACCGCCTCGCGCAGGGTGAGACCACCCGGCACCTCGGTGCCCGCCGGCAGGCCGCCGTCGTTGGCCACGATGGCCACGTTGTCGGCCGCGTGCATGCGAATGAGAAGGGGCGGTCGGGTTGTCATGGCCGTCGAGGGAGCTTGGCGTTCAGCAGGGCCGGCCCTGGCGCGCGGCCAGCCAGGCCGGCGCATCCTGCAAGGCCACGGGGCGCAGGAAGCGGTCCAGTGCGGCCCAGCCCACCGAGGTGGTGAAGGGCGCGGTCGACGAGGGGAAGGGGCCGCCATGCTGCTGGCCGGCGGTCACCGCCACCCCCGTGGGGAAGCCGGCAAACAGAACGCGGCCTGCCACCTGCGAGGCCGCGCGCACCAGGGCGAGGTTGTCCTCGCTGGCTTCGTCGGCGCCCCAGATCGTGGCGGTGAGCGTGCCGCCCACCGCCTGCAGCACCTCGATGGCTTGCGGCACGCCCGCCACGCGCACCACCAGGGCGGCGGGGCCGAAGACCTCTTCATGCAGGTGGACGTCGGCGATGAAGTCGGCGGCCGTCACCTGGGCCAGGAAGGGCCGCGGCGGCTGGCCGGCAGCGGCCTTGTCATTCACCAGCGGCTGCAGCCGGGCGTTTGATTCCCAGGCGGCGCGGCCAGCCTCGAAGCCCGCGCGCATCTGCGGCGTGAGCATGTCGTGGGGTTGGGCGGCCTTGAGCGATTCGACCAGGGTCTGGACGAAGGCATCGCCAGTCGCACCCTCGGGCACCACGATCACGCCGGGGCTGGTGCAAAACTGGCCGCAGCCCATGGTGATGGAGCCGGCCAGACCGGCCGCCAGCTCGGCGCCCTTGGCCCCGAGCGCAGCAGGCAGGGCCACGATGGGGTTGATGGAGCCGAGCTCGCCGTAGAAGGGGATGGGCCGCGCGCGGTCCTGCGCCGCGCGCTGCAGCGCCAGGCCGCCGCGCACCGAGCCGGTGAAGGCCGCTGCGGCGATGGCCGGATGGCGGGCGAGCGCAGTGCCCACCTCGTAGCCAGCGCCTTCGACCATGCCGAACACGCCCGCCGGCAGGCCTTGCGCGGCGACCACGCCAGCGGCCAGCGCCGCCACCTCGCGCGAGAGGCGGGGGTGGCCCGGATGGGCCTTCACCACCACCGGGCAGCCGGCGGCCAGGGCCGAGGCCGTGTCGCCGCCCAGCACCGAGAAGGCGAAGGGAAAGTTGGAAGCCGAGTACATGGCCACCGGCCCCAAGGCCACCCGCACCCGCGCCAGGCTCGGGTGGCCGACCGGCGGCGCGCCGGCCACGGCCGGGTCATCGGTGAAGGCGAACGCAGCGCCCTGCTCCACCTGGGTCGCGAAGCCGCGCAGCTGGAAGGTGGTGCGATCGACCTCGCCGTTGAGGCGGGCGGCGCCCAGGTGCGTTTCTTCATCGGCCAGGGCGACGAGGCGGGCCTTGTGGGCGTCGAGCGCGTCGGCCAGGCCGCGCAGCAGCGTGGCGCGGGTGCCGGCGTCGGAGGCACCGAAAGCGGCGAAAGCGGCCTCGGCGGCGCGGGCGGCCTGGTCGATGGCGGCGGAAGTGGAGTCTGTGAGAGCGATCATATCAATCAGCGTACCAGGCAGGGCTTCTTGGGGTCGAACTTCCAGCCGGGAATCAGGTACTGCATGGCGATGGCATCGTCGCGCGCGCCCAGGCCATGCTGCTGGTACAGGGCGTGGGCCTTCTCGACTTCGGCCATGTCCAGCTCGATGCCCAGGCCCGGCTTCTTCGGCACCTGCACGTAGCCGCCCTCGATCTTGAGCGGGTCCTTGGTCAGGCGCTGGCCGT
>CAZCTU010000281.1:0-2802 GCA_964501495.1 uncultured Ramlibacter sp. | reverse complement strand
ACGCGGCGCGGTTGTGGTCCAGGCGCAGCATGGCGGTGAAGTTCTTGGCCGGCAGGTCCGGGGCCGACTTCATGGCGATGTAGGCGTTGGTGTTGGCGGGGTTGCCGACGACCAGGACCTTGACGTTGCGCGAGGCGACGGCGTTCAGGGCCTTGCCCTGGGCAGTGAAGATCTGGGCGTTGGCGGCCAGCAGGTCGGCACGCTCCATGCCGGGGCCGCGGGGACGGGCGCCGACCAGCAGGGCGTAGTCGGTGTCCTTGAAGGCGGTCATCGGGTCGGCGTGGGCTTCCATGCCGGCCAGCAGCGGGAAGGCGCAGTCTTCCAGCTCCATCATCACGCCCTTGAGCGCCTTCTGGGCCTTCTCGTCGGGGATCTCGAGCAGTTGCAGGATCACGGGCTGGTCCTTGCCCAGCATCTCGCCAGAGGCGATGCGGAACAGGAGGGCGTAACCGATCTGGCCAGCGGCACCGGTGACGGCGACGCGAACGGGCTTCTTGCTCATGGGAAATCTCCGGATGAAGTGTGAAAGACGGACAGACTCCGGAGGCGGGGGCATGGGCCCCGACAACCGGCCCGCGCGGCCACGGAGGGCAGCTGCGCAACGCCGGCGAGTGTACTGCCGAAAAGCCGCGCCGGTCAATTTGTCTTATGTCTTATATAAGATATGATTTGACGCAGTTCACGCATCATGGCCACCGCACCCCTGCCCTCCCCCGACACCGGCGCGCCGGAAGCGGGCACGCCCGCCTTCAGCCCCCTCTACCAGCAGATCAAGGGCCTGATCCTCCAGAGCCTGCAGGCCGGCGAGTGGAAGCCGGGCGAGATGATCCCCAGCGAGATGGACCTGGCCGCGCGCTTCCGCGTGAGCCAGGGCACGGTGCGCAAGGCGATCGACGAGCTCGCCACTGAGAACCTTCTGGTACGCCGCCAGGGCAAGGGCACCTTCGTCGCCACCCACGCCGAGCAGCACGTGCAGTACCGGTTCCTCCGCCTGGTGCCGGACGCGGGCAGCCCCGGCGCCGAGACCCAGGCCGAACGCACCATCGTGGAGTGCCGCCGCGTGCGCGCCAGCGCCGAGGTCGCCCGCCTGCTGGCGCTGCGCGCCGGCGACGCGGTGGTGCAGGTGCGACGCGTGCTTTCGTTTGACGGCATGCCCACCATCCTCGAGGACATGTGGCTGCCCGGCGCGGCGTTCAAGGGCCTCTCAGCCGAGCGCCTGGCCGGCTGGCGCGGCGCCACCTACGCGATGTTCGAGCTCGAGTTCGGCGTGCGGATGGTGCGCGCCCAGGAGCGCCTGCGCGCGGTCGCGGCCGACGCCGAGCAGGCCAGGCTGCTGCAGGTGGCCAAGGGCCACCCGCTCCTCTCGGTCGAACGAATCGCTTTGACCTACAACGACGTGCCGATGGAGCTGCGCCGCGGCTTCTACCGCACCGATTCCCGCCATTACCGCAACGACCTGAGCTGAGACCGCGCATGCGCACCTTCTTCTGACCTCCGCCCGCGCGGCCCTTCGCCGACCGACACGAGCAACGCATCTCGAGCGACCCGCGAGTCGCGCACGTGTCGGGAGATTCGCGAAGGTTCCGCGTCAGCTTGACGCATTGAAATAGAATTTCCGACCGTCACGACTGCAACCCTCACGCACACCCCATGACAGACATCGCGAAGAAGCGGCCCGAGTTCCGCAACATCAACGCCCTGACGGACCTGCCGACCTACCGGCTCCCGGCCGCCGGCATCGTCTCCATCCTGCACCGCGTGAGCGGCGTGCTGATGTTCCTCCTCCTGCCCTTCATCATCTGGATGTTCGACACCTCGGTGTCCTCCGAGATCTCGTTTGCGCGCTTCACCGCCGCCTTCAACATCGGCATCGGCTTCGTGCCGGGCTGGCTCGTGAAGCTGGTGGCCCTGGCCCTGATCTGGGCCTACCTGCACCACTTCATCGCCGGCATCCGCCACATCATGATGGACCTGAACCACGCCGCCGTGACCAAGCAGTCCGGCGCCGCCAGCGCCAAGCGCACCCTGGTGGCCAGCGTGGTCCTGACCGTCGCCCTGGGCGCCAAGCTGTTCGGCCTGTACTGAGCCGGCGCCCCCCAGACAAGAATCCCGAGGAGAGAAACCCCATGTCCGTGAACTACGGTTCCAAGCGCATCGTCTCCGGTGCCCATTACGGCCTGCGCGACTGGATCGCCCAGCGCGTCACCGGCCTGCTGATGGCGCTGTTCACCCTGGTCGTCCTGGCCCAATTGATCTTCTTCAAGGGCCCGATCGGCTACGAGAAGTGGGCCGGCATCTTCGCCGCCCAGTGGATGAAGTTCCTCACCTTCTCCGTCATCGTCGCCCTGATCTACCACGTGTGGGTCGGTGTCCGTGACGTGCTGATGGACTACGTCAAGCCCGTGGGCATCCGCCTGGCCCTGCAGGTCTTCGCCATCGTCTGGCTGGTCGGCTGCGCCGGCTGGTCCATCGAGGCCCTGTGGCGCCTCTGAGCGGCCCGAACGGTCACCGGCTGATCCACGTCTAAGAACCCCACTCGTCCCAGCATGAGCTCCAACTCCAACAACATCACCAAGCGCAAGTTCGACGTCGTCATCGTCGGCGCCGGCGGCTCCGGCATGCGCGCCTCGCTGCAGCTGGCCCGCGCCGGCCTGAACGTGGCCGTCCTGTCCAAGGTCTTCCCCACCCGCTCGCACACCGTCGCCGCCCAGGGCGGCATCGGCGCCTCGCTGGGCAACATGAGCGAGGACAACTGGCACTACCACTTCTACGACACCGTCAAGGGCTCCGACTGGCTCGGCG
>CAZCTU010000280.1:0-2817 GCA_964501495.1 uncultured Ramlibacter sp. | reverse complement strand
CATCACCTTCGGCATCGGCCCGGCCGGCACCGGCAAGACCTACCTGGCGGTGGCCTGCGCGGTCGACGCGCTCGAGCGCAGCGCGGTGCAGCGCATCGTCCTCACCCGCCCGGCGGTAGAGGCCGGCGAGAAGCTGGGCTTCCTGCCCGGCGACCTGACGCAGAAGGTCGACCCCTATCTGCGCCCCCTCTATGACGCGCTCTACGACCTCATGGGCTTCGAGCGGGTGACCAAGGCCTTCGAGCGCAACGCGCTCGAGATCGCGCCGCTGGCCTTCATGCGCGGACGCACCCTGAACAACGCCTTCGTCATCCTGGACGAGGCGCAGAACACCACGCCCGAGCAGATGAAGATGTTCCTCACCCGCATCGGTTTCGGCAGCAGGTGCGTGGTCACCGGCGACGTGAGCCAGATCGACCTGCCCAAGGGCCAGCTCTCGGGCCTGATCGACGCCGAGCGCATCTTGAAGCGCGTCAAGGGCATTGCCCACACCCGCTTCACCAGCGCCGACGTGGTACGGCATCCGCTGGTGGCGCGCATCGTCGACGCGTACGACGCGGCGAGGAAGTCCGATGAGAAAAATTGACCCCCCCGCAGCGCCTTCGGCGCTTCCCCCCAGGGGGCGCCACGCGCAGAGCGGCAAAGCCGGCTCCGCGGTGGCCTTGGCGGCTTCGTCGCTCGACCTGAGTCTGCAATTTGGCGACTTTCCAGGACTGGCCGCGCACAAGGCCATCTTGCGCAAGCCCCGCGTGCAGCGCTGGATGGCGATGGCCCTGCAGCACCCCGGCGAGCTGGCGGTGCGCATCGTCGGCGAGGACGAGGGCCGCGCCCTCAACCGCCAGTTCCGCCGCAAGGACTACGCCACCAACGTGCTCACCTTCGACTACCAGCGCTCGCCGGTGGTGCTGGGCGACCTGGTGCTGTGCGGCCCCGTCGTCGAGCGCGAAGCGAAAGAACAGGGCAAGACACTGGAAGCCCACTACGCCCACCTGCTGGTGCACGGCACCCTGCACGCGCAGGGCTGGGACCACGAAACCCACGAGCGCGATGCGCTGGCGATGGAAACGGCGGAGATCCTGCTGCTCGGGGCGCTGGGCTACCCCAACCCCTACTGAGTCACCGCAGGCCAGGACAGGCTGTGGCCCCCTGCGCACCAGGCGGTTGCCGCCGCCGGGGCGATGCGCGCGCCGCCCCAGGGCCTTCAGCGCGGGTCGCGCGGGTCGTCGAAATGCGCCTCGACGTCGACCGGCAGCAGCTGGATGGTGGCGCGCAGCCCCGGCACCGCCTGCATCAGCGCGCGTTCCACCGTGCCGCGCAGGGTGGCGGCCCGCTCCAGCGACCAGTCGCCCGGCATGTGCAGGTGCATGTCGACGAAGCGGCGCTGGCCGGCGCGACGGGTGATCACATGGTCGAAGCGCAGGGGCGCCTGCGCGAACTCGTCGAGGATGCGGTGGATCTGCGCCTGCACCTCGGGCTCCACCGCCTCGTCCAGCAGGGCGCGGGACGAGCGCCGCACCAGCGACACGCCCTCGCGCAGGATGTTGAGCGCCACGCCCATGGCCACCAGCGCGTCCAGCCACAGCCAGCCGGTGAACGCCGCCAGCACCAGCCCGGCCACCACGCCGGCCGAGGTCCAGACGTCGGTCACCAGGTGGCGGGCGTCGGCCTCCAGGGCGATGGAGCGGTGCTCGCGCGCGGCCTGGAACATGATCCAGGCCAGCAATCCGTTCAGCGCCGAGCTCGCCACCGCCAGGGCCAGGCCCCAGTCCACCTGCTGCAGCGGCTCCGGGTCGGCCAGGCGGTGGCCGGCGGTCCAGATGATGCCCAGGGCCGCGCCGATGATCAGGATGCCCTCGAAGCCGGAGGAAAAATATTCGGCCTTGTGGTGGCCATACGGGTGATCCTCGTCCGGCGGCGCCTCGGCCACCGTCACCATCACCAGGGCGAAGACGGCGCTGGCCAGGTTGACGAAGGACTCCAGGGCGTCGGACAGCAGGGCCACCGAGCCGGTCACCTGCCAGGCCAGGGCCTTGAGCGCGATGGTCACGATGGCCACCGCCGCCGAAGCGGCCAGGAGCCGGCGCGGGGTCAGGTGCTGCAGCAGGCCTTGCATCGGACGGGGCTGTGGGCGTGAGACCGGCCTCGCCTCAGCCCAGGGTGACCCGGGCGAACTTGCGCTTGCCCACCTGGACCACGTAGGTGCCGGCGCCCAGCTTGAGGCCCTTGTCGCTCACCACGCCGGAGTCGACCCGCACGCCGCCGCCGTCAATCAGGCGGTTGGCCTCGGAGCTCGACGGCGCCAGGCCCGCAGCCTTGAGCAGTGCGGCGATGCCCATCGGCGCGCCGGAAAGCGTGACCTCGGGAATCTCGTCGGGCACGCCGCCCTTGCTGCGATTGACGAAGTCCTGCTCGGCGCCGTCGGCCGCCTGGGCGCTGTGGAAGCGGGCGGTGATCTCCTTGGCCAGCATCACCTTGGCGTCGCGCGGGTTGCGCCCGCCCTCGACCTCGGCGCGCAGGGCGGCGATCTCGGCCTCGGACTTGAAGCTCAGGAGGGTGAACCAGCGCCACATCAGCACGTCGGAGATGGACATCACCTTGGCGAACATGGTGTTGGGGTCTTCGCTGATGCCCACATAGTTGTTCTTGCTCTTGGACATCTTGTCGACGCCGTCGAGCCCCTCCAGCAGCGGCATGGTCAGGATGCACTGGGGCTCCTGGCCCCACTCCTGCTGCAGGTGCCGGCCCATGAGGAGGTTGAACTTCTGGTCGGTGCCGCCCAGTTCGAGGTCGGACTTGAGGGCCACCGAGTCGTAGCCC
>CAZCTU010000279.1:0-2822 GCA_964501495.1 uncultured Ramlibacter sp. | reverse complement strand
AGGACAGCTTCAACCCGGCGCTGGACGGCCTGCTCGATTGCCCGCACTACACCCGGCCTGAGGTGTGGGAGGGCCGGCCGGTGCCGGCCGAACTCCTCTCGGGCCACCATGCCCGCATCGAGCGCTGGCGCCGGGAGCAGCGCCTGGCGGCCACCGCCCGCCTGCGGCCGGAGCTGATCGAGGCGGCGCGGGCGCAGGGGCGCCTGGCCAAGGCCGATGAGGACTTTCTGCTTCGTCTGCCGGCCTCGCGACCAGGCTAGCCGGCCCGGTCGGTACGGGGCCTGCACCGGGCTATAATGGCGGGCTACCCGATCCTCTGCCCGGCCGCCCTGGCAGGCCCGTCCTTCGGTGACAAGCCTGCCGACTCCACGAGCAATGCTCCTGCGAGTTGGGCCTTTTGCGTAGCGCGGACATGATCCAAGAGGTAAACATGAACCTGATCCAGACTCTCGAGCAAGAAGAAATTGCTCGCCTCGGCAAGAAGATCCCCGAGTTCGCCCCCGGCGACACCGTGATCGTCAACGTGAACGTCGTCGAAGGCACCCGCAAGCGCGTGCAGGCCTACGAAGGCGTCGTGATCGCCAAGCGCAATCGCGGCCTCAACAGCGGCTTCACCGTCCGCAAGATCTCCAGCGGCGAAGGCGTCGAGCGTACCTTCCAGACCTACAGCCCGCTGATCGCCAGCATCGAAGTCAAGCGCCGTGGTGACGTGCGCCGCGCCAAGCTGTACTACCTGCGTGACCGCAGCGGCAAGTCGGCCCGTATCAAGGAAAAGCTGCCCGCGAAGGCGGCCGCCGCCGAGTAAGCCCTGTGAGGGGGAGCTCGTTTCCCCTTCGCCCACAGCCGCCGCCAGCCTCGCGCTCGCGGCGGTTTTGTTTTTCCAGTCCGCATGAGCCTCGACCCCTCCGCCACGCACGCCGACCCGCCGCCGGACCAGGTTCCCCTGTCCAAGCTGCCGCATTTCGTGCCGCAGCAGGTGCCGGTGGTCGGAGTGGACAGCCACCTGCCGGTGGTCCCGCGCGAGGCCCTGCAGCCTGAGGCGCTGCGCCAGCGTTTCCTGCTGCCACCCGCCTGGGAGGCCGAGCTGCGGCGCGAGCCGCGCTTCACCGACCGCGCGCCCGCCGCCGCCTCGGTGCTGGTGCCTCTGGTGATGCGCGAGGAACTCACCGTCCTCCTTACCGAGCGCACCGCGCACCTGTCCAACCACTCCGGCCAGATCGCCTTCCCCGGTGGCCGCCAGGACCCGGAGGATGCCGACGCCGCCGCCTGCGCCCTGCGCGAGGCGCGGGAGGAGATCGGCCTGGACCCGCACCATGTCGAGGTGCTGGGCACTTTGCCCACCTACACCACCGGCACCATGTTCGTCGTCACGCCGGTGGTGGCCCTGGTCGACCCCGGTTACCACCTCGTCCTCAGCGCCCACGAGGTGGCTTCCGCCTTTGAGGTACCCCTGGCCTTCCTGATGGACCCGTCCCGCCACCGCCGGCACATGGTCGAGGTCGACGGCTTTCGCCGCGAGTGGTTCTCCATGCCCTGGCAGGAGGGCGCGCGCGAGCGCTTCATCTGGGGTGCCACCGCCGGCATGCTGCGCAACCTGTACCGCTTCCTCTCGGCCTGAGCCAGAGGATGAGGCGCCGCCTCCGGCTGGCGCTGCCGGGCCGGGCCGAGGCAGGGCCCGGGGGACGGCTGCGGCGGCGGCTATCATCGAGCCATGAGCTTCTTCGCCATCCTGTTTGCGTTGCTCATCGAGCAGGTGCGGCCGCTCGCCCCGCGTAACCCCGTCTTTGCCGGCATGTTGGGCTGGACCCGCTGGGTCAGTCGCAACTTCGACGCCGGCCGCGACCACCATGGCTGGATCGCCTGGGCGCTCACCGTGCTGGTGCCTTCGTTGGCCGCCGCGCTGCTCTATTGGGGCCTGGACGTCGCCATCGGCTGGCCGCTGGCCATGTTATGGAACGTGGCGGTGCTCTATTTCACCCTGGGCTTTCGCCAGTTCAGCCACTACTTCACCGAGATCCGCGAGGCGCTCGACGCCGGCGACGAGGCGCAGGCCCGCCAGCGCCTGGCCGAGTGGCAGCAGGTGGAGGTGGCCGACCTGCCCCGCAGCGAGCTGCTGCGGCACGTCATCGAGTACTCGGTCCTCGCCGCCCACCGCCACGTGTTCGGCGTGCTGGCCGCTTACTGCATCTTCGCGGTCCTGGGCCTGGGCCCGGCGGGCGCGGTGTTCTACCGCATGGCCGAATTCGCCAGCCGCTACTGGTTCCATCACAGCCGCCAGCAGCCGGTGAGCGAGGCGCTGCAGGACGCGGCCTCCATCGCCTGGGCCCGCATCGACTGGCTGCCTGCGCGCATCACCGCCCTGGCCTTCGCCGTCGTCGGCAGCTTCGAGGAGGCGATCGACTGCTGGCGCAACCACGCCCAGCGCTTCCCCAATGACAACGACGGCGTGGTGCTGGCCGCCACCTCGGGCGCGGTGAACGTGCGCCTGGGCGGCGAGGCGCTGCGCTCGGCCTACGCGCCTTCGCCCGGCCCCGGCGGATGGCCCGAGGGCGGGCCGCCCTCAGCCACCAGCGAGGACAGCGAGAGCACCCCCGGCCGCGAGGCGGAGGCGGCGCACCTGCGCAGCGTGGTGGGCCTGGTCTGGCGTACCGTGGTGCTCTGGATGGTGCTGCTGGCGCTGCTGACGCTGGCGCGTCTGCTGGGCTGACCTCGGTGCCGCACTGACAGAGGGCCGGGCGTGGCCGCCGTACGGGATCTACCAGCGCGCCTGGGACAACTCCGCGAACAGGTCGGCGTAGATGCGGTGGCGGTTCGCCGTGACC
>CAZCTU010000278.1:0-2831 GCA_964501495.1 uncultured Ramlibacter sp. | reverse complement strand
TTGTCCCCTCCCCCCAGGGGGTGTCCTAGGAGAGCGGCCCACTAGCAGCTATGCCGTAGCGGCATAATTGAGCCAAAGTTATTCCCGGAAGCACAGGCGATGGACCTCAAGCAGATCGAGTACTTCGTGCGCGTGGCCGAACTGGGCAGCTTCACCAAAGCCGCCACCGCCCTCCAGGTGGCCCAGCCCGCCCTGAGCCGGCAGGTGCGCCTGCTGGAAGTGGAATTGCGCCAGAACCTGCTGGTGCGCAATGGCCGCGGCGCGTTGCCCACCGAGGCCGGCAAGCTGCTGCTCGAACATGGCCGCGGCATCCTGCACCAGGTCGAGCGTGCCCGCGAGGAACTGGGCCGGGTGCGCGGCGCCTTGGCCGGGCGGGTGGTGGTGGGCCTGCCTCCGAGCATCGCCCGCACCCTGGCCGTACCCCTGATCCACGCCTTCCGCGAGGCCATGCCGGAGGCCTCCCTGTCGATCACCGAAGCCCTGTCCACCTCCATGCTGGAGTCGCTGGCGAGCGGTCGCCTGGACATTGCCCTTCTCTACAACGCCACGCCCGCGCCGGAGATCGAGCTCACCCCCCTCTTCGAGGAGGATCTGTTCCTGGTGCAGGCCCGGCCCGCGGGCAAGGCGGCCCCGGCCGAGGGCGCGCCCACGCGCGCGATGCCGCTGCGCGAGCTGGCCCAGCTGCCGTTGGTGATCCCGAGCCGGCCCAACGCGATCCGCATGCAGGTCGAGGGCGAATTGGCATCCCTGGGCCTCAAGCCCACCATCGCCCTGGAGGTGGACGGCGTGGCCTCCATCCTCGAACTGGTGGCCGACGGCGCCGGCAGCGCGGTGCTCGCCGGCCAGGCGGTGCGCAGCTCGGGCCGGCCGCGCGCCTACATCACCCGCCCGATCGGCTCGCCGCGCCTGCGAAGCAGCGTGAGCATGGCGGTGAGCTCGCAGCGTCCGACCACGCTCACGCAGAAGTCGACGCAGGACCTGCTGCGCCAGCTGGCGGGGCGCATCGCCCCAAGCTGAGGCATCGCGACGCGGGCCCCTGCCCGCCCCGCGCCCCAAGCACGTGCGTCTTGTACGCAATCGCACCGAAAGATTGCGTACAAAGCTGGCACGACCTGTGCGTAGTGCTGGGGCATGCAAGACCACGCGCCCCACGGGCCCGCCTCCATCGAACTGGTCGCATTGACCAAGGACTACGGCGGCGCCGCGCCCGCCGTCGACGCCATCGACCTGCGCATCGACATGGGCAGCTACTGCTGCCTCCTCGGGCCTTCGGGCTGCGGCAAGTCCACCACCCTGCGCATGATCGCCGGCCACGAGCAGGCGACGTCTGGCGACATCCTGCTCGGAAACCGCAACGTCACCCGCCTGCCGGCCGCCGCCCGCGGCACCGCGATGATGTTCCAGAGCTTCGCCCTCTTCCCGCACCTGTCGGCGCTGGAGAACGTCGCCTTCAGCCTCAAGATGAAGGGCGTCGCGCGGGAGGAGCGGCTGGCGCGCGCCCGTGAACTGCTCGATCGCGTCTCCATGGGGCATCTGGCCCAGCGCAAGCCCGACGAACTCTCGGGCGGCCAGCAGCAGCGGGTGGCGCTCGCCCGCGCCCTCATCACCCAGCCCCGGGTCCTGCTGCTGGACGAGCCGCTCTCGGCCCTGGACCCCTTCCTGCGCGGGCAGATGCGCGCGGAACTGCGCCACTGGCACCAGGAGCTGGGCCTGACCTTCATCCACGTCACCCACTCGCAGGAGGAGGCCATGGCCCTGGCCGACGTGATGGTGGTGATGAACCACGGCCGCATCGAGCAGGTCGGCAGCCCGCGCGAGGTCTACAACGCGCCGGCCAGCGAGTTCGTCGCCCGCTTCATGGGCGGCCACAACGTGATCCACACCGGCGCGGGCAAGCTCGCCCTACGCAACGACCACCTGCGCCTGGACGCGGCCGCCGCGGCGGTGACGCCGCTGCCGGCCCGGGTGACGGACATCGAATACCAGGGCAGCTACGTGATGCTGGGCCTGGCCGCGCGCGACGCGGCCGGCGACCAGCAGCTCGCGGCCATGCTGCCCGAAGCCCAGTACGCCCAGCGCCCCTACGCGCTGGGCGACCCCGTGCAGCTGTCGTGGGTGCCCGAGCAGGCGCATCTGCTGCCTGCTTGATTCCCGTCCCCTGTCACACAACCTTCAGAGAGGAAGTTCCATGTCCGAGAACAACGACAACACCCAGATGCAGCGCCGCACGCTGCTCAAGGGCACCGCGGCCATCCTGGCCACCGGCATCGCCCCGGCCATCCACGCCCAGGACAAGATCGTCTTGCGCTACCTGGGCACCGCGGTGAACCAGGACAAGGCCATTGCCGAGAAGTTCAAGGCCGACACCGGCATCGAGATCCAGTACGTGGCCGTCACCACCGACGACGTGACCAAGCGCGCGGTCACCGCCCCCAACAGCTTCGACCTGATCGATACCGAGTACTTCTCCCTGAAGAAGATCGTGCCGACCGGCAACCTCAAGGGCATCGACGCCAAGCGGATCAAGAACGCCGACAAGATCACCCCCCTGTTCACCAAGGGCGAAGTCGCCGGCAAGAAGGTCGGCGACCAGGGCACCGCGCCCAAGAAGGTGATGTACCTCGAGGGCGAGAAGAGCAAGAAGTTCTCCGCCTCGCCCACCCAGTTCATGTCGCTGATTCCCACCGTGTACAACGCCGACACGCTGGGCATCCGCCCCGACCTGATCAAGCGCCCCATCACCTCCTGGGCCGAACTGCTGAACCCCGAGTTCAAGGGCAAGGCCGCCATACTCAACATCCCGTCCATCGGCATCATGGACGCCGCGATGG
>CAZCTU010000277.1:0-2855 GCA_964501495.1 uncultured Ramlibacter sp. | reverse complement strand
TCATGATGTCGATCTGGTAGTCCTCCAGCGCGGGGTAGAGGATTTCCTCGACCACCGGCGAGAGGCGGTGGATCTCGTCGATGAAGAGGACGTCGTTGCGCTCGAGGTTGGTGAGGAGCGCGGCGAGGTCCTTGGGTTTCTCCAGCACCGGGCCCGAGGTCTGGCGCAGGTTCACGCCCAGCTCGTGGGCGATGATGTGCGAGAGCGTGGTCTTGCCCAGGCCCGGCGGGCCGAACAGCAGCACATGGTCCAGCGCCTCGCCGCGGCGGGCGGCCGCGCCGATGAAGATTTCCAGCTGCTCGCGGGTCTTGGCCTGGCCCACGTACTCCTTGAGCAGCTTGGGCCGCAGGGCGCGCTCGATCGCCTCCTCGCCGGCCGAAGCGGGGGCGGCGGAGACCACGCGCGCAGGCGCGGGCAGGAAGTCGTCGGTCTGGATGGTCATGTGCGGCAGCTATGGTACTGCGCCGCACGGGGGCCGCCCCGCGGGTTGGCCGCGAACCGAGCGGTCAGGGCCCGTTGGGCCACAGCCATTGCTTGAGGCTGGGGTAGGCGCGGTCGAAGCGGCCGTAGTAGTCGGCGCGGGTGGGCTCCGAGCAGGAGCTGTTGCCGGCGAAGAGGTGGCCGACCACATAGTGCGTGCTGCCCACGGTGGCAAAGAGGGCCGAGCCGCTGCTGCCGCCTTCGGTCACGCCCCGGCTCCAGTTCACCTTGAGGTAGTTGCCGCTGTCGTCGGTGCTGGCGCCGCAGCTGGTGCCCACGCAGAAGGCGTAGGAGCTGATGGTGCCTTCGCTGAAGCGAAGCCAGGAGCCGTCGGGGTGATGGAGCGTGCCCACGCCCACCCGCGCTGCCGGCTGGCCGACCAGGGAGCCGGCGTACCAGGCGCCCACCGGCGGGTTCTGGTTCAGGCGCATGAAGCTCGCGTCGGAGTCGCCCGAGGTGTGCAGCAGGGTCGCGCCTCCGCTCACCTGCACCGGAGTGGCCCCGGCCCCGCTGTTGCAGGCGGTGGAGCGGTAGAACCAGTAGGTGACGACGGTGTTGGCCTCGGCCTGGTTGCCCACGCAGTGGTTGGCGGTGAGGAAATAGGGCGTGCCGGTGCGGTTGGCATTGGCCATCAGCGTGCCAGTGCAGGTGAAGGTAGTGCCGCCACTCTGGAAGGTCACCCGCGCCACCGCGTTCGCCTCCTGGGACCAGCCCGCCTCGCACTGCGCGTCGAGCTGGCAGGTTCCCACGCGGGGCGTCACCGCCTCGGTGGCGGCGCGCGCCGAGACCGGCGTCCACCACTGGTGCGAAAGCTGAGGCACGGCCAGCGAGATGCCGGCGGCATCAGCGCCGGCCGGCAGCTCGATCTGCAGGGTGGTTTCCTCGCCAGCGGTCGGGGGCAGCCAGAACAGCCCGGCGGAAGAACCGGTTCCCGGCGCGAAGGCGCTGCGGGCCAGGCCCTCCTGGACCTCGGCCGCGGTGAGCCGCGCCGTGTCGCCCTCGGAACCGAAGACACGCAGCACTGCCTGCGCGGGCCAGCGGTCGACACGCAGCGCCAGCCGCAACCCGGCGGCGCCCTGGGAACGGAAGGTGATGGCGGCCGCCTGCCCGCCCGAGGCAAGCGGCTGCCAGGCCAGCCAGGTGGCGGTGGCCGCTGCGTCGGCGGTGGCGGTGATCTCGCGCGCCTGGCCGATCGGCACCGGCTGGCCGGGCGCGCGGGGCGTCATGTCCGGCTGGGGTGCGCCCAGCGGGTCGAGCACCACCCGGGCCGGCACCACCGCCGGCCCCGTCGGCTCGGGCATGACGCTGCGCAATTGCACCGCGGACAGGCTCGCCGTGCGCTCGTAGGGCTCGATGCGGGGGACGCCGTCGTTGCTGGTGGGGCCGACCTGCTGGGAGCCGCCGCCCCCGCCGCCGCCGCAGGCCACCAGCAGGGCGGCGAGGCCGGCCACTGCCCAAGCCATCCGACGTGGGCGGGCGAGGCCCAGGGGCCTGGCCGCCCGTGGGGCGGTGAGTGGAAGGAGGAGTGCGCGCAGCATGGCGGGAGATCAGCGGGGTGTCGGTGAGTCTGCCAGCAGTGTCATCCGCCTGGCTGTAACACATGGTCGGCGAGCAGGCCGTCCGCATGCGCAATGCCGCTGACGCGCATTTATTTCGCCAGTGCCTTCAGTGCCGCCTTGATGCCCTCGCTCACCCCCACCCCATCGGGCAGGGCCTTGAGCGCGGCGCTGGCCTCGCGGTCGCTGTAGCCCAGGGCCAGCAGCGCCTGCAGGATGTCGGCCTGGGCGTCGCTCTTGGGGGCGCCGCCGGCCGGGCCCAGGTCTGCGCCCAGCTTGCCCTTGAGCTCGAGCAGCAGGCGCTCGGCGGTCTTCTTGCCGATGCCCGGCACCTTGACCAGCCGGCCCGCGTCCTGGGCGGTGACCGCCTGGGCGATCTCGGCCACGCTCATGCCCGAAAGCACCCCCAGGGCGGTGCGCGGGCCCACGCCCGAGATCTTGATCAGCTGGCGGAAGGTCTCGCGCTCGCCGGCGGTGAGGAAACCGTAGAGGATCTGCGCGTCCTCGCGCACCACGAAGTGGGTGAGGAGGGACACCTTCTCGCCGGAAGCCGGCAGGTTGTAGAAGGTGCTCATGGGCACATCGACCTCGTAGCCGACGCCATGGCAGTCGACCAGCACCTGCGGCGGGTTGCGGTCGACCAGTGTTCCGGTAAGTTTGCCTATCATGCGTGTCCTGGGGCCTGTCAGGCCCTGAAGCTCCGGAATTATCAGCTTGATCCTGCGCCACACCTTCTCCCCGCCAAACAACACCCGCCTGGCCCACCTCTGCGGCCCGACCGACGAGCATCTGCGCACCATCGAGGCCGCGCTTCAGGTG
>CAZCTU010000276.1:0-2861 GCA_964501495.1 uncultured Ramlibacter sp. | reverse complement strand
CGTGCTGGTGATCACCCCTGTGCCCCTGATCCCCGGCGTGGTGGTGCCCTGCCGCCCGATCGGCATCCTGAAGATGGAAGACGAGGCCGGCGTGGACGGCAAGGTGCTGGCCGTGCCTACCGACAAGATCCTCTCCATCTACACCCAGTGGCAGAAGCCCGAGGACCTGAACCCGATGCGCCTCAAGACCATCGCCCACTTCTTCGAGCACTACAAGGACCTCGAGCAGGGCAAGTGGGTCAAGGTCCTGGGCTGGGACGGCCCCGAGGCCGCCAAGAAGGAAGTCGCCGACGGCATGGCTGCCTACCAGGCTTCCAAGAAGGGCTGATTCCCTTTTTTGCGGTTCGTTTGAAGGGGCTCCCGTCCGGGAGCCCTTTTGTTTTTCTCCGGCTTTTCCGGCCAGGCGCGCTGCGCCTGTGAAGATTTCGCGCCGGCGGCGGCTCCGTCCGCCCTTCAGGGAAGCGGGATGTCCTTCCGGAAAGGGGTGCGCGCCTCCAGGTGCTCGAGATAGCCCTCGATGCCTTCGCCCTCGCGCTCGAGGAAGCGCTGCACCGCATCGGCGAAGGCCGGGTGGGCCAGCCAGTGGGCGCTGGTCGTCATGACCGGCATCAGCGCCCGGGCCATCTTGTGCTCGCCCTGGGCGCCGCCCTCGAAGCGGCGAAAGCCCTGCTCGATGCACCACTGCAGGGGCTGGTAGTAGCAGGCCTCGAAGTGCAGGCAGTCGACCCGCTCCAGCGCTCCCCAGTAGCGGCCCCAGGCCACGCCCGAGGCGCGGTCGATGCCGACCAGGCTGCAGGCGATCGGCTGCCCGCCGCGCTCGGCGATGAACATCACCCAGGCGCCTGGCATGTCGGCGGCCATGGCCTGGAAGAAGGCCGGGCGCAGGTAGGGCGGGTTGCCGTGCTCGCGGTAGGTGCGGGCGTAGCAGCGGTAGAAGAAGTCCCAGTCTTCGGGCGAGATATCCCGGCCCTCGGCCACCCGGAAGGTGACGCCGGCCTCGGCCACCTTGCGGCGCTCCTGGCGGATCTTTTTGCGCTTGTCCTGGGCGAGGCTGGCCAGGAAGGCGTCGAAGCCGGGGTAGGGGGGATCGGGGTTCTCCCAGTGGAACTGCACCGTGCGCCGCGCCATCAGGCCGGCGGCCTCGCAGGCCCGCTGGTCGGCCGGCGAGAGAAAGAGCAGGTGCAGCGATGACAGGGCCTCGGCCTCGCACCAGGCGACCAGGGCCTTCGCCAGAGCTTCCCGCGCCTCGTCGGAGCGGGCCAGCAGGCGCGAGCCCGGCACCGGGGTGAAGGGCACCGCGCACAGCGCCTTGGGGTAGTAGGACAGGCCGTGGCGCTGGTAGGCGTCGGCCCAGGCCCAGTCGAAGACGTACTCGCCGTAGGAGTGGTCCTTGAGGTAGACGGGGCAGGCGGCCTCGAGGCGCTCGCCGCGCCACAGCGTGAGGAAGCGCGGCGTCCAGCCGATCGAGGGCTTGGCGCTGCCGCTGGCCTCCAGGGCGGCCAGGTAGGCGTGCCGCAGGAAGGGGGTGGGCTGGTCCTGCAGCCCCAGCAGGGCGTCCCACTCGGCGGCGGGCAGGCCGGCGGCGCCCTCCACCACCCGGGTGACATAATCGACCGAGTTCATTTCCAAGCCGGTATGGCCCTCTCCATCTGTACCGCCCAACTCAATTTCGTGGTGGGCGACATGCCGGGCAATGCCCGCAAGATCATCGACGCCGCCCGTGAGGCCTACGCCCGCGGCGCGCGCCTCGTGCTGACCCCCGAACTGTCCCTGTGCGGCTATGCGGCCGAGGACCTGTTCCTGCGTCCGGCCTTCATCGCCGCCTGTGATGATGCCCTGAAGCAGGTGGCCCGTGAGTTGGCCGACCTCAAAGGCCTCCATGTGGTGGTGGGTCATCCCCGCGGCGGCGACAGCCGCAGCCGCTCGGTGCAGGTGCAGCGGCGCTTCAACGCCGCCAGCGTGCTGTGCGAGGGCCAGGTGGTGGCCTCCTACGCCAAGCACGAACTCCCCAACTACCAGGTCTTCGACGAACGCCGCTACTTCACGCCTGGCCAGGGCGCCTGCGTCTTCCCGGTGGACGGCGTGCGGGTGGGCCTGCTCATTTGCGAGGACGCCTGGTTCGAGCAGCCCGCGCAGCTCGCACGCGAGGCCGGGGCGCAGCTCCTGGCCGTGATCAACGCCTCCCCCTTCCATGTGGGCAAGGGCGGCGAGCGGGTCGCCCGCATGGCCGAACGGGCCAAGGACAGCGGCCTGCCCCTGGTCTACGCCCACCTGGTGGGCGGGCAGGACGAGGTCGTGTTTGACGGCGGCTCCTTCGCGGTCGACGCCAAGGGCCACCTCGCGGCCCGCGCGCCGTCCTTCACCGAGGACCTGTTCATGGTCCAGGCCGAGGTCGCCGACGCGGCCCATGGCGGCGGCGTCACCGTGTCGGGCCCGATGGTCCCCGAGCACGGGGAGCTGGCCCAGTTGTGGGACGCCCTGGTGCTGGGCGTGCGTGACTACGTCGGCAAGAACGGCTTCCCCGGCGTGCTGCTGGGGCTCTCGGGCGGCATCGACTCGGCCCTGGTGCTGGCCATCGCGGTCGACGCCCTGGGCAAGGACCAGGTGCGGGCGGTGATGATGCCCTCGCCCTACACCGCCGACATCTCCTGGATCGACGCCCGCGACATGGCCAGGCGCCTGGGCGTGCGCTACGACGAGGTGTCCATCGCGCCCCTGTTCGAGGGCTTCCGGACCACCCTCGCGCACGAGTTCGCCGGCCTGGCCGAGGACACCACCGAGGAAAACCTGCAGGCGCGCATCCGCGGCACGCTGCTGATGGCGCTGTCCAACAAGTTCGGCTCCATCGTCCTGACCACCGG
>CAZCTU010000275.1:0-2866 GCA_964501495.1 uncultured Ramlibacter sp. | reverse complement strand
GCACGATGTTCTCGCGCACCACGATGGCGTCGTCGATCAGCAGGCCCACGCACAGCGACAGCGCCATCAGCGTCATCATGTTCACGGTGAAGCCGAACAGGTGCATGAAGAGGAAGGTGCCGATCAGGGCGATCGGCAGGGTCAGGCCGGTGATGACGGTGGACCGCCAGGAGTTGAGGAACAGGAAGACGATCAGGATGGTGAGCACCGCGCCCTCGAGCAGGGTCTGGCGCACGTTGGCCACCGACACTCGGATCGAGCGCGAGTTGTCCACGATGGGCTCGAGCTTCACGCCCGGCGGCAGCTGGCTGGCCAGCTCCTTGAGCGTGGCGTTGAGGCCGTCGACCACCTGGATGGTGTTCTCGTCCTGCGACTTCTGCACCGTGAGCAGCAGGGTGCGGGCGCCGTTGTACAGGGCGAGGTTCTCCACCTCCTGGGCGCCGTCGGACACCCGGGCCACCTGGTCCAGGCGGATCGGCGTGCCATTGCGCCGGGCGACGATCAGGCGGCCGAAGTCTTCGGGCCGCTCGATGCGGGCGTCGATCTGCACCACCCGCTCGCGGTCCAGGGCGCGCACCGCGCCCACCGGCAGCTCCTGGTTCTCGCTGCGCACCGCCGCGACCACCTGGTCGGGGGTGATGCCCAGCGACTCCATTGCCTGCGGATTGAGGTACAGGTTGATTTCGCGACGGGTGCCGCCCACCACGGTGGCCGAGCCCACGCCGCGCACGTTCTCCAGGCGCTTCTTGAGCACCTGCTCCGCCCAGTTGGTCAGTTCGACCGGCGAGAGCGCCTTCGCGCCATTGGCGGGCGCCTCCGGCAGCACCGCCACCGACCACACCGGCTTGCTCGAGGGGTCATAGCGCAGCACGCGCGGTTCCTTGACCTCGGCGCGCAGGCTGGAGCGGATGGCGGCGATCTTCTCGCGCACGTCGTCGGCGGCCTTGCGGCCGTCGATCTGCAGCTGGAATTCGATGATCACCACCGACTGCCCCTCGTAGCTGCGCGAGGTGAGGGTGTTGATGCCGGCGATGGCGTTGACCGCCTCCTCAACCTTCTTGCTCACCTCGCTCTCGACGATCTCGGGCGCGGCGCCGGGGTACTCGGTGGAGACCACCACGATGGGGAAGTCGACGTTGGGGAACTGGTCGACCTTGAGGCGCTGGAGCGAAAACAGGCCCAGCACCACGAGGGCGGCCATCACCATGACGGCGAAAACGGGGTTGCGCAGGCTGACGCGGGTGAACCACATGGAAGTCGTCCTCGGGTCAGGGGGCGCTGCGGGCAGCAGACGAAGCCGCCGCCGGGGCCATGGAGGCTGCACCGGAGGCTGCCTTGGCGGCGGCCACGGCAGGCTGGGTGAAGCGCACCGTGGCGCCTTCGCGCAGCGCGCCAACATGGCCCAGGAGCACCTGCGCGCCCTCGGCCACGCCGTTCACCGCCACCACCTCCGTGCCCGCGGCCTCGCCGCGCGCGCCCAGGGTGACCTGCTTGTGGGCGATACGCCCGCCCTCCACCACCTGCACATAGGGCAGGGGCTTGTCGGTGCGCACCGCGGCCAGGGGCACCGCCACCGCGCGGGTCTTGCCGGTCTGCAATTGGCCCTGCGCGAACAGGCCCTGGCGCAGGCCGGTCGCGCCGGTCACCGCCAGGTACACCGGCACGCTGCGGGTGCCGGCCTGGGCCGAGGGGTTGATGCGCACGACCTTGGCGTCCACCGGCGCGGCCAGGCCCTCGACCTGCAGGCGGGCCGTCTGGCCCACCCGCACCTGCACCGACGCGGCGGCGCCGACGCTGGCTTCGAGCTCGAGGCGGCTCGGGTCGACGACTTCGACGACGCGGGCGTCCACGCCCAGGCGTTCGCCGGGCTGGGCCAGGCGCTGCGACACCACGCCGGCGATCGGCGCGCGCAGCACCGTGTCGTCCAGCGTCTTCTTCGCCACATCGACGGCCGCCAGGGCCGCCTTGTAGCTGGCCTGGGCGCCGGCCAGCGAGCTGTTGGAGGTGTCCAGCGCGGTGCGGGAGATGAAGCCCTGGTCCACCAGCGCCTTGTTGTTGTCGAACTGGCGCTGGGCGATGTCCACCTGGGTGCGGGCCGCGTCGGCCTGTTCGCGCGCCTGCGCAAGGCGCGCCTGGGACTCGGTCGGGTCGATGCGGGCGATTTCCTGGCCCTGGCGCACGCTGTCACCCTCGCGCACCGCCAGGCCCTGCAACTCGCCGGCGACGCGGGCCTTGACCACCGCGGAATTGACTGCGCGCAGGCTGCCGGTGAGGGCCAGGCCCTGGGTCAGCTCCTGCTGGCGGGCGAGGGCCAGGTCGGTCTGCGCCAGTTCGACCACGGCCTCGGCCGGCGCGGAGGCCGCGGCAGCCGGGGCGCTGGCGACAGGCCCGTTCGCCGCCGCCTTGCGGGCGGCGAGGTAACGCCAGGTGCCGGCGCCGCCGGCCACGACCAGGGCCGCGAGGGCGATGACGGTGAGGCGCTTCATTTGGCCTGCTCCTTCGCGGAGGCGGAGGCGGCGGGGGAGGTGGTGGCGGAGGTGGCGGGGCGGGCCAGCAGGCCCTTGAGCAGGATCTCGGCCTGGGCGGCGATATAGCGCCGCGGGTCGATGGCGAGGGAGGCGGGCACGCAGGCGCCGAGGGAGTGCTGGTTCATCTGCAGATGGATCATGGGAGCGATGACGCTGAACACCGCGTAGTCCAGGTCGGGGATGTCGAATTCATGGTGGTCGATGCCGCGCTGGAGGATGCGGCGGATCAACTGCACGCCGGGCAGGATCACCTGCTCCTGGTAGAAGGCCGCCAGCGCGGGGAAGTTGCGGGCCTCGCTGAACATCAGCTTGGTGATGCCCGAGGCGCGGGTGGCGCC
>CAZCTU010000274.1:0-2880 GCA_964501495.1 uncultured Ramlibacter sp. | reverse complement strand
GGATGCCCGCGATGCCGGCCGGCCTTGGTCGCTGGCCGAACTGCGCGAACGCGGCATTGCCGCCACCCGGCAGCTCGCCAAGCGCCAGATCACCTGGCTGCGAAGCATGACGCAGCGGCAGTTGGTGCCCGGCGACCAGCCCGGAGCGGTGGACCAGGTGCTGCGGGCCGTCGAGGCGGCCTGGGCCGCGATCGAAAGACAAGACCCGAAAGGCCCGCATGACTGACCCGGCACGAGAAGAATCCGGCGGGCCCGGCGAGGCCGCCGAGCGCATCGCCTCCCTTGGTGCAAACGCCAGGCCCGTGCTCGAGGCCCAGGACCTCGCCAAGCGCTATGGCGAGGCCACCGTGTTCGAGCGCGCCTCGCTCACCGTCAGGCCCGGCGAGTTCGTCGCCATCGTGGGCGAGTCCGGCGTGGGCAAGTCCACGCTGCTCAATTGCCTGGCCGGCCTGGACCACTGGGACGCGGGCAGCATCCGCCTGTGTGGTCACGACCTGGGCGCGGCAGGCGACGACGATCGCGCGCGCCTGCGCCGCGCCCACGTGGGCTTCGTCTTCCAGGCCTTCCACGTGTTGCCGCACCTGGACGTGGCGCAGAACATCGCCCTGCCCCTGATGCTGCTGGGCGTGCCCGCAGCCGAACGCACTGAACGGGTCCAGGCCATGCTGGAGGCGGTGGGCCTGGCGGGCCTGGGTGAGCGCCTGCCCCAGCAGCTCAGTGGCGGCCAGCTGCAGCGGGTGGCCATCGCCCGCGCGCTGGTGCACCGCCCCGCCCTGCTCCTGGCCGATGAACCCACCGGCAACCTGGACCCGGCCACGGCCACGCGGGTCATGGACCTGCTGGTGCGCCAGACGCAGGAGACCGGCGCCGCCCTGGTGCTGGTGACCCACTCCGAGTCCGCAGCGCGCCTGGCCGGCCGGGTGCTGCACCTCACCGCGCGCGGCTTCGCCTGAGGGCGGCTGCGGCGAGGGCAACGCCGTCAACGCCACCGCGCGCGGGCCCTCGTCCGACGCGCAGGCCTGTCGCGCCCTGACGCGGCGGCGCGCCCGTCCCGCTACGGTACTCCCGAGCCGGGCACGGGCCTGGCCATCTCCAGGAGATTCGATCCATGGCCACCTCCCGATCAGGCAAGGACGCCTGCGACCTGCTCGACGCCGACCACCGCGCGGTGAAGAAGTTGTTCAAGGAGTACGAAGCGCTCGCCGGCTCGCGTGCCCGGTCGGCGTCGGTGAAGAAGCAGGAGCTGTCCCGCCGCATCTGCCTGGAGCTCACGGTGCATGCGCAGATCGAGGAGGAGCTGTTCTATCCGGCGCTGCGGGCCGCGCTCAAGGAGAGCGCCCCGCTCGACGAGGCCTCGGTCGAACACGGGGTGATGAAGGAACTGATCGCGCAGATCCAGCAGTCGCCCGGGGACACGCTCACCGACGCGCGGGTGCAGGTGCTGGCCGAGTACGTGGACCACCATGTGAGGGAGGAGCGCACCGAGCTCTTCGCCAAGGCCCGCGCTGCGCGGAAGCTGGACCTCATTGCGCTGCGCGAGCAGCTGGACGAGCGCAAGCAGGCACTCATGATGGAGATGGCCGACCAGGGCGAGCTGGTGGACTGATACCGGAGGGCTGCGGCCGGCCCGATGCGGCGGGCAGCGGCCCCCGCCAGCGGCGCCGGTCAAAATGGCGCCATGTTCGCCCTGCTGCGCCACTACTCCTGGCCGGAGCTGCGCCACCACCCCTGGCGCAGCGCCGCCGCCGTGGTCGCGGTGATGCTGGGCGTGGCCCTGGCCTTCTCGGTGCAGTTGATCAATGCCTCGGCCCTGGGCGAATTCGCCAGCGGCCTGCGCCAGGTCGAGGGCCAGCCCGACCTGGTGCTGCGCGCGGCGCAGGGCGGACTGGACGAGACGCTCTATGCGCGCGTCGCCAGCCGGCCGGAGGTGGCGCTCGCGAGCCCGGTGCTGGAGGTCAGCACGATGGCGCTGCGCGACCCGGCCCGCGTGACCCTGCGGGTGCTGGGACTGGACCCGCTCGTCGCGCCGCTCTTCGCACCCGAGTTGCTGCCCCGGCCCTCGGCCGAGGCCGACCGCTTCGCGCTCTTCGCACCCGGCCGGGTTTTCCTGAACGCCACGGCGCGAGAGCGCCTGGGGCTGAGAGCGGCGGCTGGCGACACCGGCCAGCAGGCGGACGCCGCACCGCCGTCCCTGCAACTGCAGGTGGGCCTGCAACTGCGGCCGGTCCTCGTCGCCGGCGAGGTGGTGGCGCCCGGCGCGCCGACGGCGGTGATGGACATCGGCGCCGCCCAGGACCTCTTCGGCCGCGCCGGCGAGCTCACACGCATCGACATCCGCCTCGCGCCCGGCGCCGACCGCGCGCGCTTGCTGGCCGACCTCGCCTTGCCCGCCGGCGTGCTGGCCTCGGAGCCGGGCGATGCGCTCGCCCGGGTCGACCGGCTCTCGCGCGCCTACCGCGTCAACCTCACCGTGCTGGCGCTGGTGGCGCTGTTCACCGGCGCCTTCCTGGTGTTCTCGGTGCTGTCCCTGAGCGTGGCCCGGCGCAGCCAGCAGCTGGCCCTGCTCGGCGTGATCGGCCTGACCGCGCCGCAGCGTCTGCGCCTGGTGCTGGCCGAGTCGCTGCTGCTGGGGGCGGCCGGCAGCGCCCTGGGCATCGCGCTGGGCACCGGCCTGGCCGCCGGCGCGCTGGCCTGGCTGGGGGGCGACCTGGGTGGCGGCTACTTCACCGGCGTGGCCCCCCGCCTGCAATGGAGCGCGCCAGCCGCCCTGGGCTATGGCGCGCTGGGCCTCGCGGCCGCCGTGGCCGGCGGCTGGTTCCCCGCCCTGCAGGCACGCCGCCTGCCGCTGGCGGCGTCGCTCAAGGGCCTGGGCGCCGCAGG
>CAZCTU010000273.1:0-2883 GCA_964501495.1 uncultured Ramlibacter sp. | reverse complement strand
GGCAGCAGACGCCCGGTGCCCACCGGCATGCCCAGGTGGTTGTAGGCCACCGCATGGACGCAGATGGCATCCGCCTCGTCCCATTCTTCCTCGACCGGAATCTTCTGCTCGCCGACGAAGACGCGCAGCCGGATTTCCCGGGCGTCCTCGCCCAGCTCGTCCCAGGTGCCCGTGCGCACGGTGACCATGTCCTCGCCGCGCTCGTAGCCCTCGATGCAGTCCCGCAAGGCCTGCGGCACCGGGCGTGAGGTCTGGGTGGCCGGGTCGGCGAAGACATAGAGCAATTCGACCGTCACCAGCAGCTGCTCGCCGCGGAAGATGCCGCATTCGAAGCCCATGGAGCTGTTTCCGATGCGGGCGCAGCGCATGCCGATGTCCAGACGGTCGTCCATTCGCGCCGAGGCGTGGTATTCGACACCCGCCTTCTTGACGTAGAGGTCGCCCTGCAGGCGGTGCATCGCCTCCTCGTAGGGCAGGCCGAGGGCGCGCCAGTACTCGGCCACGGCCGTGTCCGCGTACATCAGGTAGTGGGCGTTGAAGACGATCTTTTGCATGTCCACCTCGGCCCAGCGCACGCGCAGGCGGTGGAAGAAGCGGAAACGGTCGCGGGTCAGGGCGTGGCTCATGGTCTTGTGCAAGTGCTCGGGCCGGTCGGGGACTTCATGAATGGACGGGTGCAGGGGCTGATCAAGCCGGTTCAAGGGCCTGGCGCAGGGCCCGGGCCGCGTCGGTGTGGAACTGCCGGGCCTCGGGAATGGCGCGGCCCATCTTGATGAATTCATGGACCACGCCGCGGTAGATTTCCAGGTCGACCGGGACGCCGGCGGACCGCAGCCGGTCGGCGTAGGCCAGGCCTTCGTCGACCAGCGGGTCGCACTCCGCAAGCGCCAGCCAGGCCGGGGCCACGCCCTCGACCTCGGGCGCGAGCAGCGGCGCGAAGCGCCAGTCTTCCCGGGCCTCCTGCGGGATGTAGTGCGAGAAGAACCAGTCGATCATGGTCTCGTCCAGCAGCAGGCCCTCACGGTAGTGGGCGCGCGAAGGCAGGTCGCCATGGGCGGTGGTGCCGGGGTAGATCAGGAGCTGGAGGGCCAGTGCGATGCCGGCATCGCGCGCCATCAGGGCGCAGACCGCAGCCAGGGTGCCGCCGGCGCTGTCGCCGCCCACCGAGAGGCGGCACGGGTCCAGGCCCAGGCGAGCGCCCTTCGCGTGCAGCCACTGCAGGCCGTCCCAGGCGTCGTGGACGGCGGTCGGAAACTTGTGCTCGGGGGCGAGGCGGTAGTCCAGCGACACCACCGCGCACCCGGATTGGCGCGCGAGCTCGCGGCACAGGGTGTCGTGAGTGGCAATGCTGCCGATGGTGAAGCCGCCGCCGTGCAGGAAGAACAGCGCGGGCTGGCCCGCTGATGGCGCTGGGCCGGCGCCAGCGCCCTCGCCTGCCGGATGCGGCGTCCGCGCTCCGGCCCGATCGCCGGTGTCCTCTCCCGCCACCGCTTCGTAGAGCCTCGCCGGCATCGGGTATCCGTCTCGGGCCGGGATGTGGAAGTCCTCCACCCGGGCCAGGGCGGGCTTCGGAATCTCGAGGATGTCGGCCGCCTTTTCATAGGCGGCACGCGCCTCGGCCGGCGCCATGTGGTGCATGGGCGGCAGCTTGGCGCGGGCGCGGCGCTCGAGCACGGAGCGCATGGCCGGGGTCAGTCGCGAATGTGGCATGGGCAGATTGAAAACTGTGGCATCGTAGCGCCCGAATCGTCCCGCCCTTCCCGGCCGGGACACCCCGAGAGAGACACACCCGATCCCGCCATGGCCTTCATCAATTACGTCACCCAGATCCAGTTCGAATTTGGCGCCATTTCGCTCCTGAAGCAGGAGTGCGAGCGCGTGGGCATCAGCCGCCCCCTCATCGTCACCGACGCCGGGGTGCGCGCCGCGGGCGTGCTGCAGAAGGCGCTGGACGCCCTGCCCGGCCTGTCGGTCGCCATCTTCGACCAGACCCCGCCCAACCCCAACGAGGCGGCGGTGCGCGCGGCCTGCGCCGTGTACCAGCAGAACGCCTGCGACGGCCTGATCGCGGTGGGCGGCGGCTCCGCCATCGACTGCGCCAAGGGCGTGGCCATCGCCGCCACGCACGAGGGGCCGCTGGTGCATTACGCCACCATCGAAGGCGGCTCCCCCCGCATCACCGAGCGCGTGGCGCCGCTGATCGCCGTGCCCACCACGGCCGGCACGGGCAGCGAGGTGGCGCGCGGGGCCATCCTCATCGTCGATGACGGCCGCAAGCTGGGCTTCCACTCCTGGCACATCGTGCCCAAGGCCGCGATCTGCGACCCCGAGCTGACGCTGGGCCTGCCGGCCGGCCTCACCGCCGCGACCGGCATGGACGCGATCGCGCACTGCATGGAAACCTTCATGGCGGCCGCCTTCAATCCGCCGGCCGACGGCATCGCGCTGGACGGGCTGGCGCGTGGGTGGGCGCACATCGAGCGGGCCACCCGCAACGGCGCGGACCGCGAGGCGCGGCTGAACCTGATGAGTGCCTCCATGCAGGGCGCCATGGCGTTCCAGAAGGGCCTGGGGTGCGTGCACTCCCTGAGCCACAGCCTGGGCGGCGCGGACCCGCGGCTGCACCACGGCACGCTCAATGCGATGTTCCTGCCGGCGGTGGTGAAGTTCAACGCCGAGGCGCCGTCGGTGCGCCAGGACCACCGGCTCGAGCGCATGGCGCAGGCCATGGGCCTGGCCTCGGCCAGCGACATCCCGCTGGCGATCCAGGACATGAACGCACGCCTGGGGTTGCCCACGGGCCTGGGCGCGATGGGGGTGACGCCCGCGATGTTCCCGCGCGTGATCGAGGGCGCGCTGGCCGACCACTGCCACAAGACCAAC
>CAZCTU010000272.1:0-2889 GCA_964501495.1 uncultured Ramlibacter sp. | reverse complement strand
CCTGCGGCGGCCCGTCCGGGCGAGCTGCGCATCGCCATCGTCGCCGCGCCCCGCATCAGCAACCTCGACGAGTTCCAGCCCCTGCGGCAGCTGCCCGGCGTCGCGCTCACCTGGGCGCGGCAGCCTTCGGATTTGCAGGGCGCCGACTGGGTGATCCTGCCCGGCTCCAAGCACACCAGCTCGGACCTCGCCTGGCTGCGGGCCCAGGGCCTGGATGCGGCCATCGCCGCCCACGCCGCGGCTGGCGGCCGGGTGATGGGCATCTGCGGCGGCCTGCAGATGCTGGGCGAGGCCCTGGTCGACCCCGAGGGCATCGACGGCAATGCGCCAGGCCTGGGCCTGCTGCCCCTGGTCACCGTGTTCGAACCGGCCAAGGTGCTGCGGCGCAGCCGGGCGCGCTTCGGCGAGGTGACGGGGGCCTGGTCCGCGCTCTCGGGGTGCGAGGCCGGCGGCTACGAGATCCACCACGGCCGTACCGCGCCGCATCCGGCGATGGCGCCCCCGCGCGAGGTGCTGCCCGGGGGGCTGGGCTGGCAGAACCCGGCCGGTAACGTCTTGGGGGTGTACCTGCACGGCCTGTTCGAGGAGCCGCAGGTGCTGCGCGCGTTCTTCGGTCAGGTGGGCGCGCAGCTGCCCACGCTGGAGGGCGTGTTCGAGGGCCTGGCCGACTTTGCCGAGCAGCACCTGGACCCGGCCGTCCTCGAGAGCCTGGCCTCGGCTTGAGGTCCCGTCCGGGCGGCCGGGAGTATCAGGTGCCGATCCACCCGGGCCGGCCCGGTTGCCGGATATCAGGGGCCGGTCTATGCTGGCCTCACAACCACCCCGAGTGAGGAGGAGCACCATGTACAAGCGCATCCTGTTGGCCTATGACGGCAGCGAGGCCGGGCAGAAGGCCCTGCTCGATTGCAAGGAGCTTGCCCAGTGGAGCGGCTGCGAGGTGGTGCTGGTGGCGGTGATGCCGTCCATGATCGCCTTCGTCGGGCTCGAGGGCGGGGTCTACGACTCGGAGCTGGAGGCGCGCGAGCGCCGCAAGTTCGACGGTGTGCTGCAGGACGGCCTCTCGCGCATGCAGGCCGCGGGTTTCAACGCGGTGCGCGGCGAGGTCGTCACCGGCGAGGCGATCGAGGAGATCACCCGCCACGCGCGCAAGGTGCAGGCCGACCTGATCGTCGTCGGCCACAAGCATGTGGACGGCTGGGCCGCGCGCTGGTGGCGCGGGTCGATTTCCGGTTCGCTGATCGAGCACGCGCCCTGCAGCGTGCTGTGCGTGGTCACCCAGTGAACCCGCCGGGTGGGTGAGGCCTCTGAGGCCTCAGCGCGCCAGCCACCCCGCGGTGGCCTTGAGCCCCACCCAGGTCAGGGCCAGCGACCCCAGCAGGTGAATCGCCGCCAGGGCCAGCGCCTGGTCGATCCGGTCGGCCAGCAGGAGCTGCACCGTTTCCGCCGAGAAGGTGGAGAAGGTGGTCAGCGCGCCCAGGAAGCCGGTGATCAGGGCCAGGCGCCACAGCGGGTCGATCTCCGGGTGGGCGTTGAACAGCGCGATCAGCACGCCGATCACCAGTCCCCCCACCAGGTTGGCCGCCAGCGTGCCCAGGGGCAGCCAGGTGGCGCCGGTGTTGAGCCACAGGCCCAGCTGCCAGCGGGCGAGGGCGCCGGCGCTGGCGCCCAGGCAGAGGACGAGGATGGGAAGCAGGGTGCGCATGGTGCTCGGTTTGCCTGTCACCGGCTCAGGCGCCCGGCGCCGGCGTCTTGGGCTTGAAGTCGCAGTATTTCGCCACTGCGCAGTCCCAGCAGCGGGGCTTGCGCGCCTGGCAGACGTAGCGCCCGTGCAGGATCAGCCAGTGGTGCGAGTCGACCGCATAGGCCGCCGGCACCCGCTTCTCGAGCGCGAGCTCGACCTGCAGCGGGTTCTTGCCCGGCGCGAGGCCGGTGCGGTTGCTCACCCGGAAGATGTGCGTGTCCACCGCCATGGTGGGCTGGCCGAAGGCGACGTTGAGGACCACGTTGGCCGTCTTGCGGCCCACGCCGGGCAGGGCCTCCAGCGCCTCGCGGGTACGGGGCACCTCGCCGCCGTGCTGTTCGACCAGGATGCGGCAGGTCTCGAGCAGGTTGCGGGCCTTGGTGCGGTACAGGCCAATGGTCTTGACGTAGCCCTCCAGCCGCTCGAGGCCCAGGTCCAGCAGGGCCTGCGGCGTGTTGGCGACGGGGAAGAGGCGGCGGGTGGCCTTGTTCACGCCCACGTCGGTGGCCTGGGCCGAGAGCACCGCGGCCAGCAGCTCGAAGACACTCGTGTATTCCAGCTCGGTCACCGGGTGGGGATTGGCCGCCTTGAGCGTGGCGAAGAAGGGTTCGATGTCCTGCGCTCTCATGGGTTTCGAGTGTAGTCTTCATCCCATGCACTTCGACTTCCGCAACCCCTACCCCACCGTCCGCCTGCCGGTCTTCGCCCGCAACGCGGTCGCCACCTCGCACCCCTTGGCGGCCCAGGCCGGCCTGCGCATGCTGGCCGCGGGCGGCAACGCGGTGGACGCCGCGGTGGCCGCTGCCGCCGCGATGACGGTGTGCGAACCCGTGAGCAACGGCCTGGGCAGCGACGCCTTCGCCATCGTCTGGGACGGCACGCAATTGCACGGGCTCAATGCCTCGGGCCGCGCGCCCCAGGCCTGGACGCCCGACTATTTCCGCGCCAAGGCGGGGGAGGGCGCAAGCTCCGACATTGGGGCACCTCCGAAGCGCGGCATCGACTCGGTCACCGTGCCCGGCGCGGTGGCCAGCTGGGTGGCGCTGTCCGAGCGCTTCGGCCGCCTGCCCTTCGCCGACCTGCTGGCACCGGCCATCGAGATCGCCGAGCGCGGCTACCTGATGCCGGTGGTGCTGCAGCAGGTGCTG
>CAZCTU010000271.1:0-2897 GCA_964501495.1 uncultured Ramlibacter sp. | reverse complement strand
CCACCGTGCCGGTGATGGCGCCCAGGATGGCGCCCACCAGGATGACGGCATAGGCGAGGCCACCGGGCAACTTGCCGAAGGCCTGGGCAAAGCCTTCGAGCAGGTCCTCGGCCAGCCCCGACTTCTCGAGGATGGCCCCCATCAGGGTGAAGAAGGGAATCGAGAGCAGCAACTCGTTGCCGATGATGCCGAACACACGGAACGGCAGATTGGCCATGAACTGGGCCGGGAACAGGCCGGCCTCGATGGCGATCAGGCCGGAGGCCAGGCCCAGGGCGGCCAGGGAGAAGGCCACCGGCAGGCCCAGCAACAGGAAGACCACCAGCGCGGCGAACATCGCCGGGGCCATGATGTCGAACAGGTTCATCGTTGGCCTCTTACTGGAGCGGACGCTCGTAGTGGGTGTCGATGGCGATGACGCCCCGCAGCGCCGCCACCCGCTTGATGATCTCGGAGACACCTTGCAGCATCAGCAGGCCGAAGCCCAGCGGCAGCAGCAGCTTCACCGGCCAGCGGATCAGGCCGCCGGCATTGGCCGAGATCTCTCCGATCTGCCAGGACTCCACGAACCAGGGCCAGGAGTACAGCAGCATGAACCAGCAAAACGGCATCAGGAAGGCGACGAGGCCGAACAGGTCCAGCCAGGTCCGCTGGCGGTCGTTCAACTTGCCGTAGAACAGGTCGACCCGGATGTGGCCGTTGGTGTTGAGCAGATGGGCCGCGCCCAGCAGCACAGTGCCGCCGAACATGTACCACTGCAGCTCCAGCCAGGCGTTGGAGGACAGGTCGAAGGCGTAGCGGCTGATGGCGTTGAGTGCCGAGACGAGCGCGCAGATCATGACCAGCCAGAGGGCGACGACCGAGGCCTTGCGGCTCAATTCATCGACCTGGCGGGCGAAGCGGAGGAGGATCTTCAAGGGAGGACTCTCTGGAGCGCTTGTGGTGCTCCTGGAATGGAGGGCGGGCCGCGCCGGGAAGGCGAGGCTCGGACACTAGCTCAGGAAGCCTTTGATTTTAACGGGGCCCCTGTCGAGCCTCCCGGGCCAACCGGGCCTCAAGGGCCTGCATCTCATGCATGGAGGCCGCGCCGCTCAACGCCGCACTTCTTCCAGCAGCCACGCGCGGAAGCGCCGCAGGGCCGGCGGCTCCTCGCCCAGGTCGGGCCGCACCAGGTAATAGCCCCGGCCGGGCCGGCGCTCCTTGCAGGCGGGCACCAGGGCACCGCTGGCCAGCTCCTCTTCGACCAGCAGGGTGGGCATGAGCGCCACGCCGAGACCCGCGGCGGCGGCGGCGGCCTGCATGGAGAACTGCTCATAACGGGGGCCGGCCATGGCGCCCGGGGCGTCCACGCCCAGGCCTTCGAACCAGCGCCGCCAGTCCTCCGGGCGGGTGGACGGATGCAGCAGAGGCAGCTGCGCCAGGGCCTGCGGCTTGATCGGCCGGCCGCCGGGCAGCAGCGAGGGGCTGCACACCGGCACCACCTCCTCCACCAGCAACAGCTCGGAGCGGGTGCCGGCCCACTGCGCCACCTGCTCGGGGGTGCCAGCGAAGACGGCGGCGTCGAGACCCGAGTCGGCGAAGAGGAAGGGCCGGGTGCGGGTCTCGAAATGCAGCTGCAGTCCGGGGTGGGCCTGGGCCAGGCGCGGCAGGCGAGGAATGAGCCAGCGGGTGGCGAAGGTCGGCACCGCGCCCAGGGTCAGGGCCGCGCCCTCCCCCTGCCGGCCGATCACGTCCAGGGTGTCGCGCTCCAGGCCGTCGAGCCGGGCGCGTACCTGGCGCGCGTAGTCGGCCCCGGCCGGGGTGAGCACCATGCCGTGGCGGCTGCGACGAAACAGGGCGAGACCGAGGAAGTCCTCCAGCACCGCCACCTGGCGCGAGACCGCGCCCTGGGTCAGGGCCAGTTCCTGGGCGGCCCGGGTGTAACTGCCGTGGCGGGCCGCGGCGTCGAAGCAGGCCAGGGCCTGGAGGGAGGGGATCTTGCGTCGCATGGCGTGTGGCGGGGTGGGCCCCAGGCGGGGCGGAAACACCTGCAGATAATAGCTTGCCTCATAACTGGGGCAGGAATCATCGTTTGCCGCCAGTGACCCCAGGGCCTACGATCCATCCCATTCATTCCTCCAACGCAAGACGAGAGACACCTGCCATGAGCGCCAAAGCCACCTTCTCCTGGTCCGACCCCTTCCAGCTCGACGGCCAGCTCACCGACGACGAGCGCCAGGTGCGCGAGGCCGCCCACGCCTATTGCCAGGAGCGCCTGCTGCCCCGCGTGCAGATGGCCTTCCGCAACGAGCAGACCGACCCGGCCATCTTCCGCGAGATGGGCGAGCTCGGCCTCCTGGGCGTGACCATCCCCGAGCAGTACGGCGGCGCCGGCCTGGGCTATGTGGCTTACGGCCTGGTGGCCCGCGAGGTCGAGCGCGTCGACTCCGGCTACCGCTCGATGATGAGCGTTCAGAGTTCCCTGGTCATGGTGCCCATCAACGAGTTCGGCACCGAGGCGCAGAAGCAGAAGTACCTGCCCAAGCTGGCCACCGGCGAGTGGATCGGCTGCTTCGGCCTGACCGAGCCGAACCACGGCTCCGACCCCGCTGGCATGCTCACGCGCGCCCGCAAGGTCGCCGGTGGCTTCAGCCTGTCGGGCAGCAAGATGTGGATCACCAACTCCCCCATCGCCGACGTGTTCGTGGTGTGGGCCAAGGACGACGAGGGCGCGATCCGCGGCTTCATCCTGGAGAAGGGCTGGAAGGGCCTGACCGCCCCCGCCGTGCACGGCAAGGTGGGCCTGCGCGCCTCCATCACCGGCGAGATCGTGATGGACGAGGTGTTCGTGCCCGAGGAAAACGCCTTCCCCGAGGTGCGCGGCCTCAAGGGCCCCTTCACCTGCCTGAACTCCGCCC
>CAZCTU010000270.1:1645-2900 GCA_964501495.1 uncultured Ramlibacter sp. | reverse complement strand
GAAGTCCTGCGGATACAGGACCAGGCCAAAGAGGTAGAAGCGCCGCGCCTCCAGGTCGAACAGCACCGCCTGGCGCTCGCCCCACTGGATCCAGGGCAGGCCGTAGAAGACGATCTGGGTGAGCCAGACGAAGACCCAGCGCCAGTTCACGAAGCGGCCGGTGACCGCGCGGGGGTAGATCTTCTGGGCCGACTCGTAGAGCGACTGGTAGTTGCTCTCGTCCTTCGGATCCTGGGGGATGATGGGGATGACTTTCACCCCGCAGATGATGCCCCAGGGCGCCGCCCTCGGGTTTGTCCTAGGTCAAGGCTTGGCGGGCGCCTTGTTGGACAGGCCCCAGACGTAGGCGGTCAGCACCTGGATCTGGGCGGGGGTCAGCTTGCCCTCCTGGGCGGGCATCATGTTGACCTTGCCGTTGTTCACCATGTTGACGATGGCCTGCTCGCCGAAGCCGTGCAGCCAGATGTCGTCGGTCAGGTTGGGGGCGCCCAGGCTCTGGTTGCCCTTGCCGTCCATGCCGTGGCAGGCGGCGCAGGCGCCGAACTTGGACTTGCCCAGTTGGGCGCGCACCGAGTCGTGGGGGGCGTTGGACAGGCTCAGGACGTAGTGGGCCACGTTCTTGACGTCGTCCGGGCTGCCGACGGCGGCGGCCAGGGCGGGCATGTTGCCGTTGCGGCCCTTGACCAGGGTCTCGGCGATCTTTTCGGGCGCGCCGCCGTGCAGCCAGTCACCGTCGGCGAGGTTCGGGAAGCCCTTGGAGCCGCGGGCGTCGGAGCCGTGGCACTGCGAGCAGTTGTTCATGAACAGGCGCTCGCCGATGGCCATGGCCTTGGCGTCGCCGGCCAGTTCCTGGGCGGGTTTGCCCTCGAACTGCGCGTACAGGGGCGCCAGGTCCTTGTTGGCGTCGGCCACCTCCTTGTCGTAGCGGGCGGCGGAGGTCCAGCCCAGCTTGCCCTCGTAGGTGCCCAGGCCGGGATAGGCCACCAGGTACAGCAGCGAGAAGACGATGGTGATGACGAACAGCCACATCCACCAGCGGGGCAGCGGGTTGTTCATCTCGCGCAGGTCTTCGTCCCAGACGTGGCCGGTGGTGTTGTCCGCGTCGGCCGCGACCTTCTTGCGGGCGGTGACCCACAGCAGCAGCAGGCAGGCGAGGATGCCGCCCACGGTGATGGCGGCCACGAAGACGGACCAGAAATTGGAGGTGAAGTCGCTCATGGTGCGCCTATCAGTCTTGTTGGAACGGGATCGAGGC
>CAZCTU010000270.1:0-1545 GCA_964501495.1 uncultured Ramlibacter sp. | reverse complement strand
GGAGGTGAAGTCGCTCATGGTGCGCCTATCAGTCTTGTTGGAACGGGATCGAGGCGGCGTCCTCGAAACGGCCCTGGTTGCGGCGGGCGTAGGCCCAGGCGGCGATGCCCAGGAACGTCACGAAGGAAACCAGCGTGGCGACGATGCGCGCGGTGGTGATGTCCATGGCGTTTCTCCTTACTTCAGGGCCAGGCCCATGCCCTGCAGGTAGGCGATGAGGGCGTCCATCTCGGTCTTGTCCTTCAGCGCCTCGGGCGCCTTGGCGATCTCCTCGTCGGAGTAGGGCACGCCCACGGTGCGCAGGGCCTTCATCTTCGGCTGGATCTCGGCGGGCACCAGGGCCGTCTTCTCCAGCCAGGGGTAGGCCGGCATGTTGGACTCGGGGACCACGTCACGCGGGTTGACCAGGTGGATGCGGTGCCACTCGTCGGAGTACTTGCCGCCCACGCGGTGCAGGTCCGGGCCGGTGCGCTTGGAGCCCCACTGGAAGGGGTGGTCGTAGACGAACTCGCCGGCCACCGAGTAGTGGCCGTAGCGCAGCGTCTCGGCACGGAAGGGGCGGATCATCTGCGAGTGGCAGTTGTAGCAGCCCTCGCGCAGGTAGATGTCCCGGCCGGCCAGCTGCAGCGGGTTGTAGGGCTTGACGCCCTGCACCGCCTCGGTGGTGGACTTCTGGAAGAACAGCGGCACGATCTCGACCAGGCCGCCGATGGCGACGACCAGGACGATCAGCACGATCATCAGGAAGTTGCTGGTCTCGACCTTCTCGTGGCTGAAACCGGCGCTTTGGTTGGAATTGCTCATATTGGAACTTCCTTGCGGTTCGTCAGGCGTGGGCAGGGGCCGGCACGGCGACCTGGACAGCGCGGCCATTGGCCACGGTCAGCCAGGTGTTCCACAGCATGACCAGCATGCCGGCCAGGTACAGCAGGCCGCCGGCGACACGGATCACATAGAACGGGTAGGAGGCCTTGACGCTCTCGACGAAGGTGTAGGTCAGGGTGCCGTCGGGATTGACGGCGCGCCACATCAGGCCCTGCATGACGCCGGCGATCCACATGGCGGCGATGTACAGGACGATGCCGATGGTGGCGACCCAGAAGTGCACCTCGATGGCCTTGGTGCTGTACATCTTCTTCTGGCCGAACAGGCGCGGGATCAGGTAGTACAGCGAGCCCATGGAGACCAGGCCCACCCAGCCCAGGGCGCCCGAGTGCACGTGGCCCACGGTCCAGTCGGTGTAGTGCGACAGCGAGTTCACGGTCTTGATGGCCATCATGGGGCCCTCGAAGGTGGACATGCCGTAGAACGACAGGGACACGATCAGGAACTTCAGGATGGGGTCATCGCGCAGCTTGTGCCAGGCACCCGACAGGGTCATGATGCCGTTGATCATGCCGCCCCACGAGGGTGCCAGCAGGATCAGCGAGAACACCATGCCAACGGATTGGGTCCAGTCAGGCAAAGCGGTGTAGTGCAGGTGGTGAGGACCCGCCCACATGTAGGTGAAGATCAGGGCCCAGAAGTGCACGATCGACAGGCGAT
>CAZCTU010000269.1:0-2914 GCA_964501495.1 uncultured Ramlibacter sp. | reverse complement strand
GGGCTTCGACTCGGTGCAGCCCTACCTCAAATACGAAGGCAAGGGCGCCTTCCTCCTGTGTCGCACCTCCAACCCGGGCGGCGACGACCTGCAGAACCAGCGCCTGGCCTCGGTGCCCGGCGAGCCCCTGCTGTACGAGCATGTGGCCGCCCTGGCCCAGGGCCCCTGGAACCTCAACGGCCAGCTGGGCCTGGTGGTGGGTGCGACCTACCCGGCCGAAATCGAGCGCGTGCGCCAGCTCGCGCCCACCGTGCCCCTGCTGATTCCCGGTGTGGGCGCACAAGGCGGTGATGCGGTCGCCACGGTCAAGGCCGGCTGGCGCGCCGATGCGCCCATCGTGGTCAACTCCTCGCGCGCGGTGCTCTATGCCTCGTCCGGCGAGGACTTCGCCGACGCGGCGCGCCGCGAAGCGATGAAGACCCGCGACCTGCTGCAGGCCGCGCGGGCCTGAGTTCCCTCCGGGCGGTTTGCCGCTGTACTGCGGCGGTGACTGATCGCCCGCCCGCCGCCAGGCGCCTCGCAGGGGGCTACAGCAGCCGCGCCAGGTAACGCCCCGTGTGGCTGTCCGCGTTGGCCGCCACCGCCTCCGGCGTGCCAACGGCCACCACCTGCCCGCCACCGGCGCCACCCTCGGGCCCCATGTCCACCACCCAGTCGGCGGTCTTGATCACGTCGAGGTTGTGCTCGATGACCACCACGGTGTTGCCGGCGTCACGCAGCTGGTGCAGCACCTTGAGCAGCAGCGCGATGTCGGCGAAGTGCAGGCCTGTCGTCGGCTCGTCGAGGATGTAGAGCGTGCGGCCGGTGTCGCGCTTGGACAGTTCGAGCGCGAGCTTGACCCGCTGCGCCTCGCCGCCCGAGAGCGTGGTGGCCGACTGGCCCAGCTTCACGTACGACAGGCCCACGTCCAAGAGCGTCTGCAGCTTGCGCGCGATGGCCGGCACGGCTTTCAGGAACTCGTGGGCGTCCTCCACCGTCATGTCCAGGATCTGGGCGATGTTCTTGCCTTTCCACTGGACCTCGAGCGTCTCGCGGTTGTACCTCTGCCCGCGGCACACGTCGCAGGACACGTAGACGTCGGGCAGGAAGTGCATTTCGACCTTCACCACGCCGTCGCCCTCGCAGGCCTCGCAGCGGCCGCCGGCCACGTTGAAGGAGAAGCGTCCGGGGCCGTAGCCGCGTTCCTTGGCGAGGTTGGTGTCCGCCATCAGCTCGCGGATCGGGGTGAACAGGCCGGTGTAGGTCGCCGGGTTGCTGCGCGGCGTGCGGCCGATCGGCGACTGGTCGACGCTGATCACCTTGTCGAAATGCTCCAGGCCCTCGATCTCCTCGTGCGCCGCCGGCTCGTCGCCGCTGCGGTGCAGGGTGCGCGAGGCAGCGGCGAGCAGCGTGTCGTTGACCAGCGTCGACTTGCCCGAGCCCGAGACGCCGGTGACGCAGGTGAGCAGGCCCACCGGGATGTCGACCGTCACGTTCCTGAGGTTGTTGCCGGTGGCGCCGACGATGCGCAGACGCTGGGTCTGTCCCTTCTTGCCGCCTTCGAGCGGCAGCCAGGCGCGGCGCTTGGCCGGCACCTCGATCTTCTCGGTGCCCGCGAGGTAATGCCCGGTGATGGAGGCCGGGTTGTCCTGCACCTCCTGCGGCGTGCCCTGGGCCATCACCTGGCCGCCGTGTACGCCAGCGCCCGGGCCCATGTCGATCACATGGTCGGCGGCGCGGATCATGTCCTCGTCGTGTTCCACCACCAGCACGCTGTTGCCCAGGTCACGCAGATGGCGCAGGGTGTCGATCAGGCGATCGTTGTCACGCTGATGCAGGCCGATGCTGGGCTCGTCCAGCACGTACATCACGCCGGTGAGGCCGGCGCCGATCTGGCTGGCCAGGCGAATGCGCTGGGCCTCGCCGCCCGAGAGGGTCTCGGCGCTGCGGTCCAGGCTCAGGTAGTCCAGGCCCACGTCGTTGAGGAACTTCAGGCGCGAGGCGATCTCGCGCACCACCTTGTCGGCGATCGCCGCCTTGGCGCCATCGAGGCGAAGAGCCTGGAAGTACGCCAGGCACTCGCGCAGGGTGAGGTGGCTGATCTCGTAGATGGGGCGGGCGCCTTCTCCCTCGCCCAGCTTCACATGGCGGGCTTCGCTGCGCAGGCGCGTGCCCTGGCAGTCGGGGCAGGGCTGCAGCGTGCGCAGGCGCCCCAGCTCCTCACGCACCGCCGGCGAGTCGGTCTCGCGGTAGCGGCGCGTCATGTTGGGGACGATGCCCTCGAAGGGATGCTTCTTGGTGACCTTGCGGCCCTGGCTCTCGCCCGACCCCATCATGTACTGGAACTTGATCTCCTCTTCCCCGGAGCCGAAGAGGATGATCCGTCGCACTTGTTCGGGCAGTGACTCGAAGGGCGCGTCCACGTCGAAGCGGTAATGCCTGGCCAGGCCCTCGACCAGGTGGAAGTAGTAGGGGTTGCGCCGGTCCCAGCCCTTGATCGCGCCCGAGGCCAGCGACAGCGACGGAAAAGGCACCACCCGGTGCGGGTCGAAGAACTCGGTCTGCCCCAGGCCGTCGCAGCTCGGGCAGGCGCCCACCGGCGAGTTGAAGGAAAAGAGGCGAGGCTCCAGTTCGCTGATCGAGTGCTGGCACACCGGGCAGGAGAACTTGGCGTTGAACAGGTGCTCCTTGCCGCTGTCCATCTCGAGCGCGATCGCCCGGCCTTCGGCCAGGCGCAGGGCGGCTTCGAAGCTCTCGGCCAAGCGCTGTTGCAGGTCCGGACGGACCTTGAGGCGGTCGATCACCACGTCCAGGTCGTGCTTCTCGTTTTTCTTGAGCTTGGGCAGGGCGTCGGCCTCGAACACCTGGCCATTGAGGCGGAAGCGCACATAGCCCTGGGCCTGCATCTGCTCGAAGAGCTCCCCGAACTCGCCCT
>CAZCTU010000268.1:0-2926 GCA_964501495.1 uncultured Ramlibacter sp. | reverse complement strand
CCCCGAGTATGCGGGGAGGCTTGTCAGCCGGGCGGGCTTGTGGCGCAATGGCGCCACAAACACCAAAGTGGTACTGGAGTCCCATGCCGGCTGAAGCAGTCCCGTATCCTGAACCGAGTCACGGCCTTCACTACGCGCCTCCCGAAGACTTCCTGCACGATCAGGACAGCTTGTCCCCCGGCGCAGGACTTGCCGCCCACCCGCCTTCCGAAGCCGACGCGCTCGCCATCGCCCGTCTCATGGTCCGCGCCCGCGGCTGCGAGCGCCGCAATGACGCGGAAGGCGCCGCCCGGAACTACGCCCAGGTGCTGGCGCTGGACCCGGAGCACGGGCTCTCGATGCTGCGACTGGCCAACCACCACCTGCAGCACCAGGACCCGCACCAGGCGCTGGCGCTGGTCGACAGGGCCCTGCTCCTCATGCCCCGGGAACCGGCCCTTCATTACACGCGGGGCAACGCCCTGCACCAGGCCACCCGCCCGGACGACGCCTTCGGCGCCTATGAGCGCGCCATCGACCTGGGCTTTCCGCCGGCGCAGGCGCGTTTCGCGAAGGCGGGTGCCACCCTGATGAAGGGCGACATCACCCAGGGCTGGGCCCTGTACGAAAACCGGCCGACGCTGGATGCGCTGCTCGCGCCCTGGACCCGGCTGGGCCTGGCGCCCCTTCCCCCGGGCCATTCCACCGAGGGGCGGGGCCTGCTGCTTCTGACCGAGCAGGGTTACGGCGACATGCTGCAGTTCGTGCGCTTCGCCGCCGACGTGGCCGCGGCCACCGACGCTCCGGTGTGGCTTGGCTGTCCGGCGGCCGTGGGCGGCTTGTTCGGGCGCCTCGCCGCAAGCGCCGGCCTCCGGGGCTTGATCCATCAGGTGCCCCGCGACCCGGCCGGATTGCCGGAGGGCGTGGGCTGGGTGCTGCCGCTCCTGTCGACCCCCCTGCACCTCGGGCTCCGACGGGGCTGGGACAGGTGCCCCGGCCACCCGGACCACCGGCCGGCGGCGCAGGGCTACCTGCAGGCCGACCCGGCGCGGGTGGCGCAATGGCAGTCCCGCCTGGGACCCAGGACCCGGCCCCGCGTGGCCCTGGCCTGGAACGGCGGCGAAGGCCGGCAGGCCGACTGGGGGCGCAGCCTTCCGCTGGCGCAGCTGCTGCCCTGGCTGCCGGCAGGCATCGACTACCTGCACCTGCAGCCCGAGGTACGCCCCTCCGACCGCGAGGTCCTGGCCAGCGCCCCGCACATTCGCCACTTCGGCGCCGACATCGGCGACTTCGACGACAGCGCCGCCCTGTGCATGCTGGCCGATCGCGTGGTCTCGGTCTGCACCAGCGCGGCCCACCTGGCCGGCGCGCTGGGCCAGCCGATCACCGTGCTGCTACGCCGCACCCCCTGCTGGCGCTGGGGGCCTGAAGGGGAGACCTCGGCCTGGTACCCGAGCGCCCGCCTGCTGCGCCAGCCCGAGCACCGCCACTGGGAGCCGGTGCTGGCCGCGCTCCATCAGGAGCTGGTGGCGCTCCGGGACGGCCACAGCACCGAGGCGATGGCGACCACCATCAACCCCACCGCGGCCCAGTCCTGCCAGTGAAGCACCTCGCCCAGCGCATAGGCGCCGCTGAACACGCCCAGCACCGGGATCAGGCTCACGCTCAGGCTTGACGCAGTGGGCGGCAGGCTGCGCGCCAGCGTGAGCCAGGCCGGCTGCGCGAAGCCGAAGACGATGACCCCGTTGAACACGATCGCGGCCCACACCGGCGCGCTGGGCGCCTGCCAGCGATCGGACTCCAGCGCCAGCGACATCACGCCCAGGAAGACGGCCGTCAGCACCGTCATCCAGAAGCTCAGGGTGAGGGTGGGCGCCTCGATGCGGGTGTGGCGCAGCAGCTGCGTGCCCAGGGCCCAGCTCACGGCCGACACCAGCAGCAGCGCGACGCCGGTGGGTGCGCCGGCCATGCGGTGCACCTCGTGCCACAGCAGCAGCACCACCCCGGTCGATGCCGCGGCCACCCCGATCCAGTTGCGGCCAGAAAGGCGCGCGCCGTAGAAGGCCGCCCCCATGAGGGCCGAGAACACCGGCATGGTGTAGCCCAGGATGGCGGCGCGCCCGCTGGAGAGATGGGTCAGCCCCAGGATCATGCAGGCGTGCCAGATGAACATGTTGAAAATGGCGAGCACCAGCAGTTCCCGCCAGTGGCGGCGCGGCAGGTGGAAAGGCACCTTCAGCAGCTTCAGCCCCAGGGCGAGAAAGGGCAGGCCCAGCCAGATCGACAGCGCCCGGAACGAGAGCGGCGGGTAGCCGCTCACCCCCAGCTTCATCACGGGCCAGTTCAGGCCCCAGGCGAGGGTCAGGGCGACGAGGACGGCGAGCTGGCGGCGGGTCAGGGCATGCATGGGGGCATTGTCGCGAAGCGCCGCGTCAAGGCCTGTCGCCGTGGCGAAGGGCTGGCACTGAGCGCCTGCGCCAGGTCCGGCGGCAGGCGGCGGCCTCGGTCCACAGGTGCCCCGTTCGTACAATCGGGCCCATGACCTTCCTCGAGATGCTGCAGCGCGCCCAGGCGCGCAACGGCTCCATGCTGTGCGTGGGCCTGGACCCCGAGCCCACCCGCTTCCCGGGCGGGATGAAGGGCGATTCGAGCAAGATCTACGACTTCTGCGCCCGCATCGCCGACGCGACGGCCGACCTGGTCATCGCCTTCAAGCCCCAGATCGCCTACTTCGCCGCCCACCGCGCCGAAGACCAGCTCGAGAAGCTGATGGCGCACCTGCGCGCGCAGCACCCCGATGTGCCCGTCATCCTCGACGCCAAGCGCGGCGACATCGGCTCCACCGCCGAGCAATACGCCCGCGAAGCCTTTGACCGCTACGGCGCCGACGCGGTCACGCTCTCGCCCTTCATGGGCTTCGACTCGGTGCAGCCCTACCTCAAATACG
>CAZCTU010000267.1:0-2927 GCA_964501495.1 uncultured Ramlibacter sp. | reverse complement strand
CAGCGCCTTCGTGGCCGCCATTGCCTACTGGGTGAGCCTGCAGCTGTATTGAGCAGGCTGGCCCTGCCGACCCGGTAAAAGGCCACCGTGAGGTGGTCTTTTCATTGGCGGGTCCTGCCGGACGCAGGGGCAGGGCCCTTCACTGGGAGATCTTGCGGCCCTCTTCGATCTGATATTCGAAGTAGCGCTGGAAACTGAAGGCAATGCTCGCCATCAGCACCCCGGTGCCGATCATCAGCGCCGCGGCGATGCCGAAGACGGTGAGCCAGCCGGTGGTGCCGGCCGCATGTTCCGGCTCGGCCTGCGGGTTGAAGCGGGCGTTCCACTTCTCGGGCGTCATCAGGCCGTAGACGATGGCGTTGAGCGCGCAGCCGGCGATGGTGAAGCCCAGGAGGGGAATCAGCAGCCAGCTCAGGGTGTCGTCCTGGCCGAACTGGCCGACCCGGTTGATGCCGTAGACACCCAGCGCAGTCGGAATGGGCAGGGCCCAGCCAAGCAGGTCGCCGAAGCCGCGCAGGTAGAAGCGGTGCAGGCCCAGCGGGCCGCCGAGGAAGGTGAGCCAGGTGGCCAGGGTCTTGTTCTTCATGGGGTTCACTTCTTCACAGGTTCAAGGTTTCCCGCGGCGGCGTCGTGTCGCCTTCGCCCAGCGTCTTTTCCATCAGCACGATGTCCAGCCACTGCTCGAATTTCCAGCCGCAGGAGCGGATCGCGCCGGCGTCGGTGAAGCCGGCCGCGCGGTGCAGGCCGATGGAGGCGGCGTTGGCCGAGTCGCCGATCACGGCGATGAGCTTGCGCACCCCGCGCGCCTGGGCCTCGTCCATCAGGGCCTGCAGCAGGAGGCGACCCAGGCCGCGGCCCCGGGCCTCGTGGTGCAGGTAGATCGAGTTCTCGGCCGAGAAGCGGTAGGCCGGCCGGGGCTTGAACCACTGGCAGTAGGCGTAGCCCAGCACCTGGCCCCCGTCTTCCACGACCAGCCAGGGCAGGGCGCGCGCGGCCACGTCGGCGTGGCGCTGGGCTATCTCGGCCTCGGTGGGCGGGGTGGTTTCGAAGGTGGCCGTGCTGTGCAGCACGTGGTGCGCGTAGATGGCCGTGACGGCAGGCAGGTCGGCCGCCTGGAGGGGGCGGATATGGGGCATGGGGGCCTTGTCTATAATCTCGGGTTTTCCGTCGTGTCGATGGCCGGGTGGCCAATCGCGTGTCTCAAACGGCGGAGGAAACAATGGGGGCCTCGACACCGCATGGATGCGGATCGCGATGCCTCCGGGCCGGGAGTCCGGCGTCCCGTATCTAGGGCCTGTCCTTGAAGGAAAGCGCCCGGGACGACAGGCTCAGGGCCCACTCCCCGAAGGATAAATCATGGTCGTGATCCGACTCTCCCGTGGTGGCTCCAAGCACCGCCCGTTCTTCAACATCGTCGTTGCCGACAAGCGCGTGCGCCGTGACGGCCGCTTCATCGAGCGCCTCGGCTTCTACAACCCCTCCGCCAAGGAAGGCGAGGAAGGCCTGCGCATCGCCCAGGACCGCCTGGCCCACTGGCAAGGCGTGGGCGCCCAGGCGTCCCCGACCGTCCTGCGCCTGATCAAGCAGGCTCCCAAGGCCGCCTGATCGGCCATCGGGCCGCAGCCTGCTGCGGCCCGACCTGCCCCGTCACCCAGCGATGACCCTCTCCCTCGAAGCCGCGGAACTTCCCGCGGACGCTGTCGAAGTCGGCCGCATCCTGGATGCCTGGGGCATCAAGGGCTGGTTCAAGGTCCTGCCCCACAGCGCTTCCCCGGAGGCGCTTTTTTCTTCCAAGCGCTGGTTCCTGCAGCCCCCGGACAAGGCCCGGGCCCCCGGTGGCGGCCCGCGTGACTTTCCCTTCACCGGCACGGTGCTCCTCAAGGTCCGCGAGGCCAAGGAGCACTCGGACAGCGTGGTCGCTTCCGCCCAGGAGGTGGACGACCGCAATGCCGCCGAGAGCCTGAAGGGCGCGCGCATCTTCATCCCCCGCTCCAGCTTCCCGTCCCCCGCGGACGACGAGTTCTACTGGGTCGACCTGATCGGCCTGGCGGTTGTCAACCGCGAAGGCGTCGCCCTGGGCCAGGTCAAGGACCTGATGTCCACCGGCCCGCAGACCGTGCTGGTCGTGGCCCGCGAGGAAGAGGGCAAGAGCGTGGAGCGCATGATTCCCTTCGTCTCGGCCTTCGTCGACCAGGTGGACGTCCCCGGCGGACGCATCACCGTGGACTGGCAGCCGGACTACTGATCCCGGCCGCTGCGCTGGCCCCCCGGCCCCCGCGAGCGGCTTCCCCGTCCCCGAACGAGCCCCTCCCGCCTGCGGGTATGCTGGCGCCGCCCATGCGATTCGACGTCATCACCCTGTTCCCCGAACTGTTCACGCCCTTCCTCGAGAGCGGCGTGACCCGCCGCGCCTTCGAGCCCGGCGGGCCGGTGCCGGTGCGCCTGTGGAACCTGCGCGATCACGCCGAGGGCAACTACCGCCGGGTGGACGATCGACCCTTCGGCGGCGGCCCCGGCATGGTGATGATGGCCGAGCCCCTGGCCCGCTGCCTGGCGGCGGTGAAGGCGGACCGCGCGGCCTCGGGCGCCGATGCCGGCGCGGCCCCGGCGCCGGTCGTTCTCTTCTCGCCCACCGGTGAGCGCATCGCCCACCCCCTGGTCGAACGCGAGGCCGCCCCCGACCGGCCCGGCGCCATCCTGCTGTGCGGCCGCTACGAGGGCCTGGACCAGCGCTTCATCGATGCGCATGTCGACCAGCAATGGAGCCTGGGCGACTTCGTCCTCTCGGGCGGCGAGATCGCCGCCCTGGCGGTGCTCGACGCCATCGCCCGCCTGCAGCCCGGCGTGCTCAATGACGCCGGCAGCCACCAGGAGGACAGCTTCAACCCGGCGCTGGACGGCCTGCTCGATTGCCCGCACTACACCCG
>CAZCTU010000266.1:0-2933 GCA_964501495.1 uncultured Ramlibacter sp. | reverse complement strand
TTCGATGTAGCGACCGGCCGCATCGTCCAGGCGCTTGGCCTTGCCCAGGCTGGCGGAATCGGCCCACACCGGGGCCTCCTCCAGGGCGGCCTCGACCTCCTGCTCCCAGGCGTCGGGCAGCTTGGTGCCCTGGGCGCTGAAGAACTTGATGCCGTTGTCGCCGAAGGGGTTGTGCGAGGCGGAGATCACCACGCCCAGGCTGGCGCGCTGGGCGCGGGTGAGGTAGGCCACGCCCGGGGTGGGCAGGGGGCCGAGCAGGACGACGTCGACGCCCGCCGAGTTGAAGCCGGATTCGAGCGCGCTTTCGAGCATGTAGCCGGAGATGCGGGTGTCCTTGCCAATGAGGACCCGGGGCCGGTCCTGGGTGCGCTTGAGGACGCGGCCCACCGCATGGGCCAGCCGCAGCACGAAGTCGGGCGTGATGGGCGAGCGGCCCACGGTGCCGCGGATGCCGTCGGTGCCGAAGTATTTTCTGGTCATGGCGCTTATTGTCGGGCCTGGAGTCGGGCCTGGACGGACGGGGGCACGGCCTGGGAAGGGTCGGTCGCGGCGGCCCACACCCGCAGGCCGGCGACGGTGTCGGCCACGTCATGCACCCGCAGGATGCGCGCGCCCCGCTCGGCGGCGAGGATCGCGGCCACCACGCTCGGCACCTGGCGCTGGTCCACCGGCAGCCCGGTGACCTGGCCGAGCGACCCCTTGCGGGACCAGCCCACCAGCAGCGGGTAGCCCGCCTCGAGCAGTTCGCCCTGGCGCGCCAGGAGCGAGAAGTTCTGCTGCGGCGTCTTGCCGAAGCCCACGCCCGGGTCCCAGGCGATGCGGGCGCGGGCCACGCCACGGGCTTCGAGCGCCTCGCTGGCCTGGCGCAGGAAGGCCGCCACGGGGGGCACCGCGTCGCCGTCCATGGGCGCGGTCTGCATGGTGGCCGGTTCGCCGTGCATGTGCATCAGGCAGACGCCGCACTGGGGGTGGGCTGCCACCGCGTCGACCGCGCCGGGCTGGCGCAGCGCCCAGACGTCGTTGACGATGTCCACGCCCAGGTCCAGGGCCTCGCGCATCACCTCGGGCTTGTAGGTGTCGATCGAGACGGCCACGCCCAGCGACAGCGCCTCGCGCAGCACCGGCATCAGCCGGGCGCGCTCGGCCTCCAGGGGCACGGGCGTGCTGCCGGGGCGGGTGGACTCGGCCCCCAGGTCCAGGATGTCGGCGCCCTCGCGGGCCAGGCGCTCGCAGTGGCGCAGGGCCGCGGTGACGGTGGCATGGTGGCCGCCGTCGGAGAAGGAGTCGGGGGTGAGGTTCACGATGCCCATCACCCGCGGGCGGGTGAGGTCGATGCGGTGCCGGGTGGTCTGCCAGAACATCCGGGGATTGTCCTTCAGCCGCGCCAGGCGGGGGTGAGCCGGCACCCGGCGGCCAGGGTCTCGCCGGGGCCGAGCCGGGCCCCGCCCAGCGCGTCGTGGCCGAAGCGGCCGTCGAGGTTGAGCCAGTCGGTGCACTGGCTCACCGGCTCGGCGCAGAAGTGGTCGGCGCCCGCCGGGTTGTAGAGGACGAAGAAGTCCAGCCCGGGCTCGGCCTGGAGCAGCAGGTGCCGGCGCGGGCCACTGGCGTCTTCGGGCCAGTCGATCCGGGCCACCCGGTTCCAGCCGGTGAAGTTGTTGTCCAGGGCCTGCGCGCCCAGGTCCATGCCGGCACGCAGTGCGTCCACCACGCCGCCGGTCTCCAGCGCCGTGGGCATGACCTCGGCGTCGGTCGCCCACATCGCCGCGCAATCGGCCTGCAGCCGGGTGCCGGGGCGGTGGGGAAAATAGGGGTGGAAGCCGAGGCCGGCGGGCATGGCGGCGGCGGGGTCCTCGTTGGTGACCGACAGGCGCAGGTGCAGCGCGCCGCCTGCGAGGTGGACCTCCTGCCGGGCCGAGAAGGCCCAGGGCCAGCCCCCGCCGGCGGCGCAGGCGAGGCGCAGGGTCAGGTGCCCGGCCCCAACCTCCTCCACCTGCCAGGGGCGCTGCCAGCCCAGGCCGTGCAGGGGGTGGGCCGAGGCCAGGGCCGGGTGATTGGGCAGCAGCCGGATCTTGCGGCCCTCGAACTCGGCATGGCCGTCGCGAATGCGGTTGCAGAAAGGCACGAGAGGGAAACTGGCCATGTCCAGGATGCGCCGGCCGGCGAGCGCCCATTCCGCGTCTTCGGCGGCGGGGCGCAGCCAGTCGCAGCGGAAGCCGCCCTCCCCTTCACCCCCGGGCCCCTCCGCGGACCAGAAGCCCGCCAGCGCCCCGCCCAGGGCGGGCACCACCGCCACGCGCAGCGGCCCCTGGGTCAACGTCCGAACTTCCATCGTCCCGGGCGGAGAGGACGTGGAAGACGCGGAGGGCTGGAGGTCGACCTGGGCAGTCATGCGCCCAGTGTGAAGAAAAAAGGCCCCGGCAGGTGTGACTGCCGGGGCCGATTGGCTACCGGTCGAAAACCGGCGCTCTGGCAAATGGCGGGCGGTGAGCACCCGGGCCGGGTGGCCCGTTCGGATCAGGCCGCCGTGGGGGCCGCCGGGGCCGGGTCGGCCACCGGGGCGCCGCCGCCCGAGCCGCCACCGGAGGACGGGGTGCGGGGGGTGAAGTCCTTCGGGGGACGGGGCGGCTTGCCGGCCATGATGTCGTCGATCTGCTCGGCGTCGATGGTCTCCCACTCGAGCAGGGCCTTGGCCATGGCGTGCATCTTGTCCTGGTTCTCCTCGATCAGCTTGCGGGCCAGGCCGTACTGCTGGTCGATGATGCGGCGGACCTCGGCGTCGACCTTCTGCATGGTCTGCTCGCTCATGTTGGTCGTCTTGGTCACCGAGCGGCCGAGGAAGACCTCGCCCTCGTTCTCGGCATAGACCATGGGGCCCAGGGCCTCGGACATGCCGTACTTCATGACCATGTCGCGCGCCAGGTTGGTGGCCCGCT
>CAZCTU010000265.1:0-2936 GCA_964501495.1 uncultured Ramlibacter sp. | reverse complement strand
CCGACATCGTGGGCGCCAGCCCGGCGACGGTGAAGAAGCACCTGGAGCGGGTCTTTGCCAAGCTCGGTGTCGAGACACGCACCGCCGCGGCCGCCATGGCGCTGGGGCGGATGCAGCAACCCAGCCCCGCGGCCGAGGGCTGAAAGGTCTTCGCCCTCATTCCTCCAGCCCCAGCTTCTTGCGCCGGGCCCGCTGTTCCTCGCTCATGGGCGGCTCCGCCTCGGGAGCCGGCGAGGCGGACGACGAAGCGAGGGGCGAAGTCCGGCTCGCGGGCGACGCAGGGCCACTGGGCCCTGCCACCGAGGCGCGGTGGTGCTTGGCGTCCATCTGCTCGGCGACGTCCTCCCAGGCTTCCATGGACGGCAGCTTGGCCGGAGGCGGGAAGTCCCGCTTCATCCCCTTGATCACGCCGTCGACGACCCGCTGGATCTGCGCTGGCGTCATCGGCCCGCCGCTGACCCGCTGCGCCCCGTCCATCGCGGCCCGGAAGCGTTCCATGCAGGTCGCCCGGAAATCAGGCTGGAAGGTGTAGCCCATGCCGACCTGGTCGCGGCGGTCCATGCGGTGATGGGCCAGGTCCTCGTCCTCGGCCGCCTCGGCCAGGGCGAAGTTCATCAGACCGTAGGCGCACTTGTGGATGTCGTCGGAAGCCGTGAGCGGCTCGTCGGGGCGCTTCATCTTTCCCTCGGCGAAATTGCGGCTGCTGCTCTCGAAGCGGTTGACCATGCGCGCGGCGCTGGCCAGGGTCTCCGCCAGCTGGCCCGGTTCGAGTGCTGCGACTTCTTCATCCGAGAGCACGCCCAGGGCCCGGGCCACATTCATCTTTTCTGCGCTCGTCACGCTGCCGAGGGCGGGACGCAGGGTGGCGGTGCTCTTTCCGAACTCCTCATTCAGCAGCACGCGCAGCCCGGTGAGGACTTCCTGCGTGCGCTGGATCCGCGCGGGTCGTCCCAGGGTGGAGGTGCTGGACAAGGCCTTGGTGTCGAGCCCCGCCTTGCCGGCCATGGCCTCGCCTGCCTGTTTGAGGAGGTCGACGGTGAGGGGCTTGGTCTGCCCCTGGGCGAGCGGGATCTGCGGGCGGCGGGTGCTGGGGATCATGGGACACCTACTGAAGAGTTGATGTCCCCGGAGTGTTCTTTTTGAAAACGAAAGAGTCAATACCCGGCTGGCGCTCCCTCCCTCTCAGGCCCACAGGCTCGACTTCCTGCTGCCCGCCGCCGTGCCAGCGGCCTCTCCGGCGAGGGCGGTCCTGCCGGGCGTTCCCAGCCGGCCCGCCTGTCCGGCCAGGCCCTCGATCAGGTCGCCCATGGCCTGCGCCGTCCTGTCCCAGGAGGTTCCCGCCACCCGCAGGGCCAGACGCCGCGCCAGGTCGGCCTGCTGCGCCGGCGTGAGGGCCAGGGCGGACTCGCAGGCGCGCACGAAGGCTCCGGGGCCGTCGGCGATGGCGACGAGGTCGCCATGCGGCCCGGCCACGTCGCGGATCGGGGTGCTCACCGACGGCTTGCCGCAGGCCATGTACTCCAGCGTCTTCGTGGGCGAAATGAAGCGGGTGGCCTCGTTGAGCGCGAAGGGCAGCAGGCAGCAGTCCCAACCCTGGATGAGGGCGGGCAGCGCGCCGTAGTCCTGCTGGCCCAGCCAGTGGATGTTGGGGCGCCGCGGCAGGCTGCCGGGGTCGATCTTGACCACAGGTCCCACCATCACCAGCTGCCACTGCGGCCTCGCGTCGGCCACCTGGGCGACGAGGTCGAGGTCCAGGCGCTCGTCGATCACCCCGCACCAGCCCAGGCGGGGCCGGGGCAGCCGGGACTGCAGCGGGTGGTCACCCGCGCCCTGGGCGAAGTGCGCGGCGTCGACGCTGCTCGGGAAGCAGTGCACCGCCGGGTGGCGCCCGCGCTTGGCCTCGTAGAGGCTGGGCCCGCCGGTGAACACCAGGTCCGCCGCCTTGAGCAGCGCGTTCTCCCGCTGCAGTAGCTGCCGCGGCGCGTGGCGGAAGGCGCTGAGTTCGTCCATGCAGTCATAGACCCGGCCCTCGGGCGTGAGGCCGCTGGCAAGCGGGTAGGCCATCGGCGTGTAGAACCAGTGCCAGCAGCGGCTGATGCGCTCGGCCCGCAGCTGGCCCGCAATCATCTGCTGCAAGGCCGCGAGGTGGTCGTCGTGGAAGCCCGGCGCGCTGCCGGTGACATGCGGCCGCCACACCTGCACCCCGGCACAGGGCGCCAGCCGCTCCAGCCCGGTCTGCGGCCGGCCGGTGAGCGGCTCCTCCACGAACACCACGCGCCATCGCCGCGCCAGGCGCGACAGCAGGTGCTGCGGCCGCTGCCAGACGAAGTTCCAGCGCAGGTGGGAGAAGGCGATCAGGTGGTCCATGGGCGGCGCTCCGGGATGTGCCTCCCTGTATGGCGCGCCGGAACGGAAAAGGGCAGGTCCCGGATTCCTGCCAGCGCGCCGCCTGCAGCCGGGACTTCGCGCAGGCCGCCGCCTACCTCCGCCCACTTGCGCAGCGCGTGCACGCGCTTGCACGCGCTTGCACGCGCTGCGCAAGGGCGTCTTCTTGCGCCCTCGCTCCCCACTCGCGTGTACGCCACGTGGCGTATTGGCCGAAGCGGGGCGCATTCCCAGAATGCACCAGGTCGGCGCCCGGTTTCCTTCTTCTTCATGGCCGGGCGCCCGATGGATGGATTGAAGTTTCCCTTTCCGCGAAAAACCTGGAGTTCACATGCAACGTCGTTTCACCCTCAAGGCCCTGGCTGCTGCCACCGCCTTCGCCGCACTGGGCTCCGCGCCCGCCTTCGCCCAGTCGGGCGGCACCATCAAGGTCGGTGTGCTCCACAGCCTGTCGGGCACCATGGCCATTTCGGAAACCGTCCTCAAGGACACCGTCCTGATGGCGATCGACGAGATCAACGCCAAGGGCGGCGTGCTGGGCAAGAAGCTCG
>CAZCTU010000264.1:0-2937 GCA_964501495.1 uncultured Ramlibacter sp. | reverse complement strand
GGCCGCGGCCCAGGCCCGCGCCTCGGTCGCCGAGGCCGAGGCCGCCGCCGCCGATGCCGCCGCCGACGCCGAGCGCGCCCGCGCGCTCCAGCCCTCGGGCGCGATGTCGGCCTCGCAGATCAACCAGTACATCACCGCCGAGAAGACCGCCCAGGCCCGGGTGCAGGCCGCGCGTGCCAGCTACGAGGCGCAGGCGGTGCGCCTGTCGCAGGCCCAGGTGCTGGCGCCCGACGACGGCATCATCTCCGCCCGCAATGCCACCGTGGGCGCGGTGGTGGGCAATGGCACCGAGCTGTTCCGCCTGATCCGCCAGGGCCGCCTCGAGTGGCGCGCCGAAGTGACCAGCGCCGAACTGGCGCGCCTCGCGCCCGGCACGCCGGCCACCGTCACCGCCGCCAGCGGCACCCAGCTGCGCGGCAAGGTGCGCACCATCGGCCCGACGGTGGAACCGCAGACCCGCAACGGCCTGGTCTATGTCGATGTGGCGCCGGTGGCCACGCCGGGCCAGCCCTCGCGCGCCCTGGCCGGCATGTTCGCCCGCGGCGAGTTCCAGCTCGGCGCGAGCAACGCGCTCACCGTGCCGCAGACGGCGCTGGTGGTGCGTGACGGCTTCAGCTACGTGATGCGCCTGGGCGAGGGCGACCGCGTCGCCGCCACCAAGGTGCAGGTCGGCCGCGTGGCCGGTGACCGCGCCGAAGTGACCGGCGGGCTCGACGCCAATGCCCGCATCGTCGCCTCCGGCGGCAGCTTCCTCACCGACGGCGACCTGGTGCGGGTGGCCGCAGCCGCCGCGGCCCCCGCCGCATCGGCCTCTGCACCGACGAAGGCGGCGGCTTCCAAGCCCGCCGCCAAGTGAGCCACCGGAGCCTGCCGCAATGAACGTTTCCGCCTGGTCCATCCGCAACCCGATTGCGGCCGTGATGCTGTTCGTGCTCCTGACCTTCGCCGGCCTCCTGGGCTTCCAGGCGATGAAGGTGCAGAACTTCCCCGACATTGATTTGCCCACGGTCAGCGTCACCGCCATCCTGCCCGGCGCCTCGCCGGCGCAGATGGAAACCGACGTCGCCCGCAAGATCGAGAACGCCCTGGCCACCATCCAGGGGCTCAAGCACATCACCACCAAGGCGCAGGACGGCACCGCCACCCTGATCGCCGAGTTCCGGCTCGAGAAGCCGGTGCAGGAAGCGGTAGATGACGTGCGCTCGGCGGTGGCCGGCATCCGCGCCGACCTGCCCGCCGACCTGCGTGACCCCGTCATCAGCAAGCTGAACCTCGCCGGCCAGCCGGTGCTGGCCTACACCATCGCCTCGCCCAGCATGGACGAGGAGGCCCTGTCCTGGTTCGTGGACAACGAGATCTCGCGCAAGCTGCTGGCCGTCAAGGGCGTGGGCGCGGTCACCCGCGTCGGCGGCGTCAACCGCATCGTGCAGGTGGCGCTGGACCCGCAGCGCCTGCAGGCCCTGGGCGTGACCGCGGCCGACGTCTCGCGCGCGCTGCGCCAGATGCAGCTCGAAAGCGCCGGCGGCCGCGCCGACCTCGGCGGCGGCGAGCAGCCGGTGCGCACCCTGGCCACCGTGCGCTCGGCGGCCGAGATCGGCCGCATCGAGATCCCGCTCTCTGGCGGCCGCCGGATCGAGCTGCAGGACGTGGCCGCCATCTCCGACACGGTGGCCGAGCCGCGCGCCGCCGCCATGCTCGATGGCAAGCCGGTGGTCGGCTTCGAGGTCGCCCGCAGCAAGGGCGAGAGCGAGGTGCAAGTCGGCGCCGGCGTGCGCCGCGCGCTCGAGGCGCTGCAGGCCGCCCACCCCGACCTGGTGCTGACCCAGGCCTTCGACTTCGTCACCCCGGTGGAGGAGGAGTACGACGGCTCGCTCAAGCTGCTGTACGAAGGCGCCATCCTCGCGGTGGCGGTGGTCTGGCTGTTCCTGCGCGACGCCCGCGCCACCTTCGTCTCGGCGGTAGCCCTGCCCATGTCGGCGATCCCCGCCTTCATCGGCATGTACCTGCTGGGCTTTTCGATCAACGTGGTCACCCTGCTGGCGCTCTCGCTGGTGATCGGCATCCTGGTCGACGACGCGATCGTGGAGGTCGAGAACATCGTGCGCCACCTGCGCATGGGCAAGACGCCTTACCAGGCGGCGATGGAGGCGGCCGACGAGATCGGCCTGGCGGTGATCGCCACCACCTTCACCCTGATCGCGGTCTTCCTGCCCACCGCCTTCATGAGCGGCATCGCCGGCAAGTTCTTCAAGCAGTTCGGCTGGACCGCGGCGCTGGCGGTGTTCGCCTCGCTGGTGGTGGCGCGGATCCTCACCCCGATGATGGCCGCCTACCTGATGCGGCCGGTGGTACAGGACCACGGCGACCCGCGCTGGATGCGCACCTACCTGGTCGCGGCGCGCTGGTGCATGAAGCACCGGGTGCTCACCGTGCTGTTCTCCTTCCTGTTCTTCGTCGGCTCCATCCTGCTGATTCCGCTGCTGCCCACCGGCTTCATCCCGCCGGACGACAACTCGCAGACCCAGGTCTACCTCGAGCTGCCGCCCGGTTCCACCCTGGCGCAGACGAAGGACGTGGCGGAAGTCGCCCGCCAGCGCATCATGGGCGTGGACCACGTGAAGAGCGTCTACACCACCATCGGCGGCGGCAGCGCCGGCGGCGACCCCTTCGCCTCGGTGGGCGCGGCCGAGGTGCGCAAGGCCACGCTCACCATCCAGCTGGCCGAGCGCGGCACCCGCCCGCGCAAGCAGCCGATCGAAAACAACATCCGCCAGGCCCTCGAGGGCGTGCCCGGCATCCGCAGCAAGGTGGGCCTGGGCGGCTCGGGCGAGAAGTACATCCTCGTCCTCACCGGCGAGGACCCGCAGGCCCTGGCTACCGCGGCGCGCGCGGTGGAGCGCGACCTGCGCAGCATCCCCGGCCTGGGCAGCGTGGCCT
>CAZCTU010000263.1:0-2963 GCA_964501495.1 uncultured Ramlibacter sp. | reverse complement strand
GCGCCTGCCATTGGCGTGAACGAAGACCCGGTCTGCGGAAGTGGCAATGGCTCGGTCGCCGCGTTCATCCGCGACGCTGGGCAGATCGGGCAGTTTGGCTCCCGCTATGCCGCCACCCAGGGACAGGCCGTTGGCCGCGCAGGCCGCCTGACCGTGGAATTCCAGGGGGAGGACATCATCCTCGTCGGCGGGCAGAGCGTGACCTGCATCGAGGGGACGATCGCTGCTTGACGGCTCGTGCCCAATTGAAGGCATTCCTCTCGATGAAATTCCTCAAGCGCACGGCCGTCTTGCTCAACGCTTTGAGCACCTTGGCGCGCATCCGTATCATGGCTCCGTCGGTGGCCGGTGCGGCACTTCTCGCGGCCTGCACCAGCGTGCCCCCGGCAGGCACCTTGCCCGCGCAGCCCGCGGCACAAGCGTCCACCCTGCCCGGAGTCAAAGTCGGCATCGCCCTGGGCGGCGGCGCGGCCAAGGGCTTCGCGCACATCGGCGTCATCAAGATCCTCGAGGCCAATGGGTTCGCGCCGGTGGTGGTGGCCGGGACCAGCGCGGGCAGCGTGGTGGGTGCCCTCTATGCCAGCGGCATGAACGCGCTGGAGCTGCAGGAGAAGGCCGTCGCTCTCGACGAGACGAAGATCCGCGACCTGCAGTTTTCCTCCGGCGGCCTGATCCTGGGGCAGAAGCTCGAGGACTATGTGAACGAACAGGTGCGCCGCAAGCCCCTGGAGCGCCTGGCCAAGCCTTTCGTGGCGGTGGCCACCCGGCTCGAGGACGGCGAGCGCATCGTCTTCTCCCAAGGCAACACCGGCCAGGCGGTGCGGGCCTCCAGCAGCGTGCCGGGTGTCTTCCAGCCGACGGCCATTGGGAGGTCCCACTTCGTCGACGGCGGCGTGGTGAGCCCGGTGCCGGTCGACGCGGCCCGCCAGCTCGGGGCGGATGTGGTGATCGCGGTGGACATCTCAAACAAGGCGCGCGGCCAGGCGCCCACGGGCCTGCTGGGCACCATCGGCCAGTCGATCACGATCATGGGCCAGAAGCTCGGCGAGGCCGAACTCGCGCGCGCCGATGTGATCATCCGGCCCCAGGTGCTGGATATCGGCGGCGCCGACTTCACCCAGCGCTCGGTCGCCATCGTCGAGGGTGAGCGGGCTACCATTGCCGCCATGCCCCAGATCCGGGAGAAGATCGCGCAGGCGCAGGCGGCCAAGGAGCAGGCCGCCCGGCTGGCCAGGCAGCGCGCCGCCGAGGCCCAGCGCCAGGCCTGCCTGGAGCAGCGGTCAAGGCTTCAGAAGATCACCGGCAAGCTGGCCGACCTCGCGGGGCTGGACGCTGCCTGCGGAACGCCCTGACTCGGGCTCTCGGCGGGCGCTTCACCGAGTCCCGGATCGCGCTGGCCGTACGCACCGCACCAAGCAAAAGGCCCGGGAGACCCGGGCCTTTTGCTGCAAGCGCCGCCTGATCAGGCGAACACGCCCGCCTGGTCCTGCATCCGCCTGGACACTTCGCCCAGGTGGTGCAGGGTGTCGCCGAAGGTCATCTCCAGCTGGGTGAGCTTCTTGAAGTAGTGGCTGCCCACGTACTCATCGGTCACCCCGATGCCGCCGTGCAGCTGCACCGAGTTTTGGCCGACGAAGCGCATGGACACGCCCAGCTGGTACTTGGCACGCGCCATCGCCTGGCGACGCTCGGCCGCCGGGGCGTTGAGCTTGAGGCTGGCGTAGTAGCTCATGGAGCGGGCCAGCTCCTGCTGCATCTTCATGTCGGCCATGCGATGGCGCAGGGCCTGGAAGCTCGCGATGGCCACGCCGAACTGTTTGCGGGTGTTCATGTAGTCGGCGGTGAGCTTCATGGTGAAGTCCATCGCGCCCACGGCCTCGGCGCAGGTGGCGGCGATGCCGATGTCCACCGCGTGTTCGAGGGCGGTGAGGCCGTCCAGCGTGACCAGGGTGGCCGGCGCGTCGGCCAGCTTCACCTCGCCGGCGCGGCTGCCGTCCTGGGTCACGTAGCCGGTGGCGGTCACGCCCGCGGCGCCACGCTCCACCAGGAACAGGGCCTGCTTGCCGTTCGCCATCGCCGGCACCAGGTAGGCGTCGGTGCGGTCACCGCCGGGTACCACGCTCTTGGTGCCGGTGAGCTTCCAGCCGCCTGCGTCCTTGGCGGTGGCGGCGCAGCGATCGAGGTGCCAGCGGGCGGCGCGCTCCTGGTGCGCCAGCACCACCAGCGCCTCGCCGGAGGCCACCTTGGGCAGCCAGGCGGCCTTGACGGCCTCCGGCGCGTAGCCGTTGATCACGCCACTGGCGACCAGGGCCTGCACCAGCGGCTCGAGCACGATGCCGCGGCCCAGTTCCTCCATCACCACCATGGCCTCCACCGGGCCCATGCCCATGCCGCCGTGCTCCTCGGGCACGTACAGGCCGGTCAGGCCCAGCTCGGCGAGCTCGCTGTAGGCGGCGCGGTCCAGGCCGCCGGCCTTCACGGTGGCGCGGCGCTTGTCGAAGGTGTAGCCGCGCTCCACCCACTTTTGCACCGCATCGCGCAGTTGCTGCTGGTCGTCGGAAAAATCGAAGTTCATGGTGTGTTCCTCAGCCCAGGACGGTTTGCGCGACGATGTTGCGCTGCACTTCGTTCGAGCCGCCGTAGATGGTGGTCTTGCGCACGTTGAAGTAGGTGGCGGCCATGGGCGCCAGGCCCGTGGCGCCGCCCGGGAAGTCGCCCTGCCAGCCCGCTTCCATCGCCTCCTGGATGAAGGGCAGGGAGTAGGCGCCGCCGGCGAGCATCATCAGCTCGGTGTAGCGCTGCTGGATCTCGCTGCCGCGGATCTTCAGCAGGCCGGCGATGTCCAGGCTGTTCTTGCCGCTCTTCTCGGCCGACAGCACGCGCAGCACCAGCATTTCCAGCGCCACGATCTCCACCTCGAGCTGGGCCACCTGGTCGCGGAAGCGGGCATCGTCGAGCACGCC
>CAZCTU010000262.1:0-2967 GCA_964501495.1 uncultured Ramlibacter sp. | reverse complement strand
ACTCGCGGTCGTCGGCGCGCACGGTCTTGCGGGCGGCGAAGTCGGCGGCGATGTCGGCGATGTAGTCGCCGTTGTACGCCGACTCGGGCCAGCCGGCGTCACCGGGCTTCAGCCCCTTGGCGCGCAGCTGCACCGAGTTGGCCAGCGTCTCGATCTGTACGCCGGCGTCGTTGTAATAGAACTCGCGGTGGACGTTCCAGCCCTGGCTCGCGTACAGGTTGCAGATCGCGTCGCCCAGGGCGGCCTGGCGGCCGTGGCCCACGTGCAGCGGGCCGGTGGGGTTGGCCGAGACGAATTCCACCAGCACCTTGCGGCCCTTGTCCGACTGGCCCCCGAAGCCGGCGCCGGCTTCCAGCACCTCGCGCACCACCTGCTGCTTGGCGGCGGCTTTCAGGCGGATGTTGATGAAGCCCGGGCCGGCGATCTCGAGGGCGTCCACCCACTGCGTGAAGGCGGGCGTGGCCATCAGGGCGGCCTTGAGCGCCTCGGCCACCTCGCGTGGATTGCGTTTGAGGGGCTTGGCCAGCTGCATGGCGGCGGTGCAGGCCAGGTCGCCGTGGGCGGCGGCCTTGGGCGATTCGAAAGCGGCCTTGGCGCCCGAACCGGGCTGCAGCTTTTCCAGCTCGGACGCCAGCGCGCCGAGCAATTCTTGGGTGACGAGAAGCATCGGGCGATTCTACGGGCGGGGGTGTGAAAACCCGCTCAGGCCGGCGCGCGCCGCGGGAAGTCGGGGTGGGCGAAATGCCGCCGCAGATGGTCGACCCACAGGCGCAGGCGCAGGGGCAGGTGCTTGCGCTGGGGCAGCATGGCGTAGATGCCATTGGGCGGGGCGGCGAAATGGGCCAGCACCTCGACCAGCCGGCCGGCGGCGATGTCTTCCTCCACCTCCCAGGTGCTGCGCCAGGCCAGGCCCAGGCCGCGCAGGCACCAGTCATGCAGCACCTGCCCGTCGGAGCAGTCCACCGGGCCGCCCGGGCGCAGGTACTCCACCTGGCCGTCGACGGAGAAGGCCCAGCCCCGCGTCTGCGAGGCCTCGCTGGAGAGGGTGAGGCAGTCGAAGCGCGCCAGGTCGCCCGGGTGCAGGGGAATGCCGTGGCGGCGCAGGTACTCCGGCGTGGCCACGCACAGGCGCCGGTTGTCGGCCAGGCGCACGCTGACCAGGGAGGAGTCGGGCAGGTCGCCGACCCGCACCCCGCAGTCATAGCCCTCGGCGGCCAGGTCGACCACCCGGTCGCTGAGGTTGAGGGACAGGGTCACCTCCGGGTGCAGGGCCAGAAAGTCGGGCACCAGGGGCGCCACGTGCCGGCGGCCGAAACCGGCCGGGGCGGTGACCCGCAGGTGGCCGCTGGCCTGCAGGCCGCCGGCGCTCACCCCGGCTTCGGCATTGGCCAGGTCGGCCAGCACCCGCTGGCAGTCCTCGAGAAAGGCGCTGCCCTCGTGGGTGAGGCTGAGGCGCCGGGTGGTGCGCACCAGCAGCTTGACGCCCAGGCGGGCCTCGAGCGCGTCCATCCGCCGGCTCATGATGGCCGGGGCCACGCCCTCGGCCCGGGCGGCCGCGGTCAGGCTGCCCCGGGTGGCGACGGCGACAAAGGATTCGAGCTGCTTGAACTTGTCCATGGCGGAACGCTCATTATGCTCATCCAGGTCAAAGATAAATTGCGATACAGGCGCTTAATCCTCGTTTGAGTATCAAATAAAGTGCGCCCAAGGCCCGCAACGACGGGCCGCCCTTTTCTTTCCCAAAAACCCGAAGGACTTCGCATGACCGCTCGCACCGCCCGCCACGGCCTCCAGGTGGACGCCGCCCTGGCCCGCTTCATCGACGAACAGGTGCTGCCCGGCACCGGCGTGGACCGCGCCGCCTTCTGGAAAGGCTTCGACGCCCTCGTCCGCGACCTCGCGCCCAAGAACGCCGCCCTGCTGGCCAAGCGGGACCGCATCCAGGCCGAGATGGACGCCTGGCACGAGGCCCACCCCGGCCCGATCAAGAACATGTTGGCCTACCGCGCCTTCCTCGAGAAGACCGGCTACCTGGTCAAGCCGCCCAAGGGCGCCAAGGCCACCACCGCCAACGTGGACGCCGAGCTCGCCACCCAGGCCGGCCCCCAGCTGGTGGTCCCGATCCTGAACGCCCGCTACGCGCTCAACGCCGCCAACGCCCGCTGGGGCTCGCTGTATGACGCGCTCTACGGCACCGACGCCATCGCCGAGACCGGCGGCGCCGAGAAGGGCAAGGGCTACAACCCGGTGCGCGGCGCCAAGGTGATCGAGTACGCCCGCTACGTGCTCGATCGCACCGCCCCGCTGAAGAAGGGCTCGCACATCGACTCCACCGGCTACGCGGTCAAGGCCGGCAAGCTGGTGGTCACCCTCAAGGGCGGCGCCACCACCGGTCTCGCGGACAACAAGCAGTTCGTCGGCTTCCAGGGCGACGCCGCCGCGCCCTCCTCCGTGCTGCTGGCCCACCACGGCCTGCACCTGGACATCCGCATCGACACCCAGCACCCGATCGGCAAGACCGACCCGGCCGGCGTCGCCGACCTGGTGGTCGAGTCGGCCCTGTCGACCATCCTCGACCTCGAAGACTCGATCGCCGCGGTGGACGCCGAGGACAAGCTGCTGGCCTATGGCAACTGGCTGGGCATCCTCAAGGGCACGCTGACCGAGCAGGTCACCAAGGACGGGCGCACCTTCACCCGCGGCCTCAACCCCGACCGCCTCTACACCGCGCCCTCGGGCAAGGGCCAGGTGCGCCTGCATGGCCGCTCGCTGCTGTTCGTGCGCAACGTGGGCCACCTCATGACCAACCCCGCCATCCTGTGGGACGGCGGCAAGGAAATTCCCGAGGGCATCATGGACGCGGTCATCACCACCGCGATCGCGCTGCACGACCTGCAGGGCCATGGCAAGGACGGCATCCGCAACTCGCGCACCGGCTCCGTGTACATCGTGAAGCCCAAGATGCAC
>CAZCTU010000261.1:0-2993 GCA_964501495.1 uncultured Ramlibacter sp. | reverse complement strand
GCGCGAACAGCAGCACCTGCAGGATGGAGGGGCCCCAGGCGCCCTTGTACATGTCGCCCACCGAGCGCCCGAGCTGGTCGGCCATCACCACCAGCACCAGCGAAGGCGGCACCAGCTGGGTGATGGTGCCCGAGGCGGCCAGCACGCCGGTGGCGTAGCGCATGTCGTAGCCGTAGCGCATCATGACCGGCAGGGCGATCATGGCCATCGCGATCACCTGGCCGGCCACGGTGCCGGTGATGGCGCCGAGGATGAAGCCGACGATGATGACCGAGTAGCCCAGGCCGCCGCGCACCGGGCCGAACAGCTGGCCCATGGCGTCGAGCATATCCTCGGCCAGGCCGCATTTCTCGAGGATGGCGCCCATGAGGGTGAAGAAGGGAATCGCCAGCAGCAGCTCGTTGGAGAGGATGCCGAAGACGTTGAGCGGCAGGTTGGCCATGAAGTGGACCGGGAACCAGCCCTGGGCGATGGCGTAGGCGCCGCTCACCAGGCCCAGGGCCGCCAGCGAGAAGGCGACCGGAAAGCCGATCAGCATGATCACGATGAGCCCGGCGAACATGACCGGGGGGAAGATGTCCAGGGGGAGGCTCATTGCAGGGGCCTTTCGTACTGGAAGGCCATCTCGTGGCGGTGCATGAGCCAGCCGGCGCGCTTGATGATTTCTGAGACGCCCTGCAGCATCACCAGGCCGAAGCCCAGCGGCAGCAACAGCATGGCGGGCCAGCGGATCAGGCCGCCGGCGTTGCTGGACATCTCGCCCGAGCGGTACATGCTGAAGAACAGGGGCGCCGCGTACCAGAGCAGCACGCCCATGGCCGGCAGCAGGAAGAAGACGAGGCCCAGCAGGTCCACCCAGACCTTGCCGCGGGCAGAGAGCTTGCCGTAGAGGATGTCGACCCGCACATGCTCGTTGAGGCGCAGCACCTGGGCCGCGCCCAGCATCACGCAGGCGGCGAACAGGTACCACTGGATCTCGAGCCAGGCGTTGGAGGAGATGTCCAGTCCGTAGCGGACGAAGGCGTTGCCGGCGCTGATGCCGCAAGCCAGGATGGCGGCCCATTGGGCCAGGGTGCCGAAGCGGTCGGTGAGCCAGTCGACCCCGCGGGCGAAAGCGAGCAGTGCAGGCACGGTGTGGGAACTCCTGTAGTCGTGGGCGGAAGTAGGCAAAAGCCGCTGATTGCAGCGCGTGTTCTTCCCGCGCGGAAGCTTTCGCGCAGGGGCCGACAGCCGTACTTCAGCCACGGCTGCACAGCCGTGAACTGCGGCGACTACTTCAAGGGCCGGCTGAGGAAGGGCGAGCCCGCGAGCGCGAAGCGCCAGGGCAGCTCCTGCGCCCGCGAGATGCCGATACGCGGACCGCAGGCCACCGCCAGCCCGGGCGGCGCCGCGCGCAACTCGAAAGGCGGCGCCTCGAGGGGCAGGCCGTCGAGCGCACGTGTGATGCCCAGGGCCTGGCCCACCCGGCCCGGGCCCGAGCAGAGCAGCTTCACCTCTTCCACGCCGCGGCGCGCGCGCATGCGGTCCAGCCCGGCCCGCGGCTCGATCGCGCGTATGAGCACGCCGGCACCGTGGCCCGCCTCGCGGCAGACCAGGTTCAGGCACCAGTGCAGGCCGTAGGCGCGGTAGACATAGGCATGCGCCGGCGGCCCGAACATGGCGCGGTTGCGCGGGGTGGGCCCGGCGTGGCTGTGCGAAGCCGGCTCGCGCGCGTCGTAGGCCTCGGTCTCGACGATCAGCCCGCCCACGCCGTCCACCAGCAGCAGGGCACCGATGAGGGCGCGCGCCACCTCGGGCGACTCGCCGGCGAAGTCGGCCGCACGCAGGGGCTGGCCAGGTTCAAAAGGCTGAGTTAGAGTACTGTACAAAACAACAGTATTTTCCGAAGCGCTCGCCATGAACCCTGTCCTTGCTACGGCCGCCTCCCGGGAGGCGGCGTCTCCCATTTTGCCGGCCGGCGTCTGGCGCGCCGCAGGCCTGCCCCTGGCCGACGAGACCACGCTTTCCACCGGCGAGCCCGCGCTGGACGCGGTGCTGCCCGGAGGCGGCTGGCCGGTGGGCGCGCTCACCGAGCTGCTGCAGCCACAGCCGCATGCCCACCTCTGGCGCCTGCTCGCGCCCGGGCTGGCGCAGGCCCTGGCCCGGCAGGCGGGGCCGGTGGTGCTGGTCGCGCCGCCGCGCACGCCCTTCGCGCCCGGGCTCGCCGCCCTGGGCCTGCCGGCCGAGCGCTGGCTGTGGGTGAACGCCGACACACCGGCCGCCCGACTCTGGGCCACCGAGCAGGCCCTGCGCTGCGCCGAGGTGGCCGCGGTGCTCGCCTGGCTGCCGCAGGCCGGTGCGGCCGACCTGCGCCGTCTGCAGCTGGCCGCGCAGCGGTACCGGCAGCTGTTGTTCGTCATGCGCCCCTGCACGGCGCAGTCGCAGGCCTCGCCGGCGCGGTTGCGGCTGATGGTGGAGGAGGGGGGCGCTGTGCCGTCCTTGCGCGTGCACGTCCTCAAGCGGCGCGGACCGCCCCTGGTGTCGCCGGTGCTGCTGCCCGCACAGCCGCCGCTGCTGGGGCGCCTGCTGCGTTCGCGCCGCCGCGAGGCTTTCGGCGCCGACGTGCTGGCGATGCCGCACGCTGTGGCGGGCGGGCCTGCCGCATCGCTTGCGCCGGCTGCAGCGCCGGCAGCACCGGCAACACGCATGCCGCGTGTACCCGCCGCGTCCCCGGTCCCTTCCCTCACGCACCCCGGCCGCCATGGACTGGATCGCGCTGCAAGCCGCGCCTGAGGACGAGGCCGCCTGGGGCTGGCAGGCCCTGCGCTTCACCCCGCGCGTCGCACGGGTGGAGGAGGCCTGGCTGCTGGAGGTCTCGGCCAGCGCCCGCCTGTTCGGCGGCCGCGCGGCGCTGCGGCGCGCGCTGCTGCGGGACGGCCTGCCCGAGGGCTGGGCGACCCCGCCCTGGGCCGCCGCGTCCACCTCGCTCGTGGCCCTGGCCCTGCTGCGCCTGC
>CAZCTU010000260.1:0-3008 GCA_964501495.1 uncultured Ramlibacter sp. | reverse complement strand
AGGCGCGGGCCAGGTGGGCGATGTAGTCGGCCGGGTGGTAGTAGCTGATGTACTGGAGGGCACCGGCGATGGATTCGATCAGGTCGGCTTGCTGGATGCGGGTGGTCATGGGCTTGAGTGTGTGTGAAGCCCGGCGATTATCTCAGCAGGGGAGGGCGCGACCGGGGCGCGATGGCGCCAGCGCTGAATCCGGCGGGTCGCTCGTTTCCTGAGCCTGCGCCGACCAGGCGCCTGATACTCGTCAATTTGAAATGTAATGAAAAAAACCGCCGTGAAATAAGTGTCACGGCGGGTTTCCTGAGATAACTCCTGCGCGCCGGCGCCTCGGCGGCGCGGCAGGCTTCAGGGTTTGCAGGCGGCCAATGCGTATTGCCGCCGGGACCGGTTCCTGTGGACCAGTCCGAACCGGCAAGATAACCCGGCCAAATTAACCCGGCCGAATTAATCCGGCCAAGCAGGCCGCCCGGGTCTCTGCGGGTGATCAGGCCTTGGCGATGAGGAAATCCTCTTTCTTCTTGCCGGCAGCCAGCAGGGGTTTCATCCACTTCGGGGGCTGGCCGCGGCCGCTCCACAGTTCGCCATTGGGGCCCTTGTACTTCGGGGCGGCGGTGGCGCCCTTGTCGGCGCGCGGGGCGCGGCCGCGCCTGGCGCCGCCGGTGGCGCCGCGGCCACCGCGCAGCTCGGTCATCACATCGCTGGCGCTGTAGCCAACGGCCGCGGCCTCGGCCAGCCAGCGGGCGACCATGTCCTTGAGCTCGTTCTGCTTGCGCGCGTTGAACTTTTCGCTGGCGCTGTCAGCCAGTTTCTTCAGGGTGGCCAGATCGATCTTGTCCAGGTCGATGTTTTCGATGTTCATTTTGGCTCCTAATTGAATACGGGAACTTATCTAATCGTTAATGGAAATGCCGTTCGGGGTCGCCCAAGTCCCGGATAGGGGTTTGATGAGCTAATTACCGAAGGTTTTGCGATTATCTGGCAAAAATCCCCGATTGGGAGAATTCGTAAATAAATGAGTTTGCGGAAAACCCGTAGGCGGTGTATCCAGACACTTTTGCGGGGAGCTCCCATGGCCGAGCGTGAAGAAATGGACACTTTCGGACGCATCCCGGTGTCGCAGGAGCGCCTCTGGGGGGCGCAGACGCAGCGGGCGCTGGCGCATTTCGCCATTTCCACCGAGCGCATGCCCACCGAGTTCCTGGTCGCCCTGGCGAGGGTCAAGCGGGCCTGCGCCCAGGTGCACCGGCGCACCGGCGGCCTCGACCAGCGGGTGGCCGACGCCATCATGGAGGCGGCCGACGAGGTCATCGCCGGCCACCATGCCGCGGAATTCCCGCTGGCCGTCTGGCAGACCGGCTCCGCGACCCAGACCCACATGAACATGAACGAGGTGCTGGCCAACCGCGCCAGCGAGCTGCTCGGGGGGCCGCGTGGGGTGGGGCGGCTGGTGCACCCCAACGACCATGTGAACAAGGGGCAGTCGTCCAACGACGTGGTGCCCACCGCGATGCACATCGCCGCGCTCGACGGACTTCAGCGCCGGGTGCTGCCAGCCCTGCATCACCTGCGCGCTGCGCTCGCCGCACGCGGCGCGGCCTGGAGCGACATCGTCAAGATCTGCCGCACCCACCTGCAGGACGCGACCCCGCTCACCCTGGGTCAGGAGGTCTCCGGCTATGTGGCCCAGCTCGAGCATGCCGCCCGCCACCTGCAGGCGGCGATGCCCCACCTGCGCGAGCTGGCCCTGGGGGGCACGGCGGTGGGCACCGGCCTGAACGCGCCCCGGGGCTTCGCCGAGCAGGTGGCCTCGCAGCTGGCCCAGGACACCGGCCTTCCCCTGGGCAGCGCCCCCAACAAGTTCGAGGCCCTGGCCACGGTCGACGCCCTGGTGCAGTCGCACGGCGCGCTCAAGGGGCTGGCGGTGGCCCTGGCCAAGATCGCCAACGACATCCGCTGGCTGGCCAGCGGGCCGCGCTGCGGGCTGGGCGAGCTCACGCTGCCCGAGAACGAGCCGGGCTCGTCCATCATGCCGGGCAAGGTCAACCCGACGCAGTGCGAGGCCGCCCTCATGGCCTGCTGGCAGGTCATGGCCAATGACGTGGCGGTGGGACTTGCCGGCGCCGGCGGTGGCAGTTTCGAATTGAACACGGCTCGCCCTTTGGTGATCCATGCCTTCCTGCAAAGCGTGCGGCTGCTGGCCGACGCGATGAACAGCCTGGACGCCCACTGCGTGCGGGGCATGGAAGCCGACCGGGACCGCATCGGGCAATTGCTGGCGCGCTCCCTGATGCTGGTCACCGCGCTCACGCCCCACATCGGCTACGACCGCGCCGCCGAAATCGCGCGCAAGGCCCATGCCGATGGCACGACGTTGCGTGAGGCCGCCCTGGCGCTGGGCCACGTGAGCCCGCAGGAGTTCGACGCCTGGGTGCAGCCGTCTCGGATGGTCTGACGGAATGACCCCCGGCGCGCTGCGCGCGCCGGGGTGGGCTCAGTGGTCCACGCTGGCCGGCGCGGCCGACATCAGCCGGTCGGTGGCAGCGATGGCCAGGGCCGACAGCAGGAAGACCGCATGGATGGCGGTCTGCGCGATCAGCACCTTGTCGGTGTAGTTGCCCGCGTTGATGAAAGTCTTGAGCAGGTGGATCGAGCTGATCCCGATGATGGCAGTGGCCAGCTTCACCTTGAGCACGGAAGCGTTCACATGGCTGAGCCACTCGGGCTGGTCCGGATGGCCCTCGAGGTTCATCCGCGAGACGAAGGTCTCGTAGCCGCCGACGATCACCATGATGAGCAGATTGGAGATCATCACCACGTCGATCAGCGCCAGTACCACCAGCATGATCACCGTCTCGTTGAGCTGGGTCAGCGGTGCCTCGGACTTGTAGCCGATGCTGGCCACCAGTTGCTGCAGCGCCGCCTGATTGCCGAAGGCGGCCTCCAGCAAGTGGACCAGCTCGACCCAGAAATGGAAGACGTAGACCGCCTGCGCGGCGATCAGGCCGATGTAG
>CAZCTU010000259.1:0-3019 GCA_964501495.1 uncultured Ramlibacter sp. | reverse complement strand
ACAGGATGAAGAGGATGGCCACGAGGTAGTAGCGCACGTCGAACTTCATGCGCGCGTCCTCGAAGGCCTCGAAGCCGCACTCGTAGGGGGAGGTTTTGGCCGCGTCGGGCTTGTGGAAGCCGGCGAACCGGGAGACGAAGTAGCCGAGGAGCTGGGGGACGATTCCGACCCCGACGCCCACCAGGATGAAAAGAAGGACGGGCAGGTACTGCTCTAGATTCATCTCGGGCTCCGTGACCGCGCAGCGGGCTCACCCGCCAGCGGCCTTTGTCCACGGGCCGGGGGCCCGTCTTTCTTGTCCGCGGGCCTGGGCGACCCGTGGTACTGCTTGTCTGGTGCCGTCGGCGAGACTCGAACTCGCACAGCTTTCGCCACTACCCCCTCAAGATAGCGTGTCTACCAATTTCACCACGACGGCTTCGGTGCCACCGCGAGCGCCCGGCTTGTGACCGGAGCCCCGCAGGACAGCCTTGGAGTTTACCCTGAAACAGGGGGGTTTCTCCCCATGCGGCAGGGCTCGGGAGGAAAAATCAGCGGCCGGGGATCTGGGCGGCACCGGAAGCGGGGGCCGCCGGGGGCACGGCCGCCGATGCGGGGGCGGCTGCCGGGACTGCGGCGCGCTCGAGGACGCTGCCCGAATCCGCCGGGCGCTGGCTGCCCAGGTAGGCCAGGCCCAGGGTGCAGATGAAGAACACGGTGGCCAGGACCGCGGTGGTCCGGGACAGGAAGTTGGCGCTGCCGGTGGCGCCGAACAGGCTGCCCGAAGTGCCGGAGCCGAAGGCCGCGCCCATGTCGGCGCCCTTGCCGTGCTGCACCAGGACCAGGCCGATCACGCCCAGGGCGGACAGCAGCTGGACGGTGAGGATGACGTTGAAAAGAAAGCTCATGGGGACTCCGGAAAAAAGGCTCTTGGGTTCGGTGTTCAGGCTGCCGCGGCGCTGGCCGCGGCAATGATCTGCAGGAAATCGGCCGCCTTCAGCGAGGCGCCGCCGATCAGGCCGCCGTCGATGTCGGGCTGGGCCAGCAGGGTCGCGGCATTGGCCGCGTTCATGCTGCCGCCGTACAGGATGCGGACACGGTCGTCATGGGTGGAGGCGGCGTGCAGCTGGGCGCGCAGCACCGCATGCACCTGCTGGGCCTGCTCGGGCGTGGCGGTCTTGCCGGTGCCGATCGCCCACACGGGCTCGTAGGCGACCACGATCTCGGAAATGCAATGGCCGTTGACGTGGATGACGGCGGCCAGCTGGCGCTTGACCACCGCCTCGGTCTGTCCGGCCTCGCGCTCGGCGAGGGTCTCGCCCACGCAGACGATGGGCGTGATGCCGGCGGCCAGGGCCGCCTTGGCCTTGTCGGCCACCTGGGCGTCGGTCTCGCCGTGGTACTGGCGGCGCTCGGAGTGGCCGACGATGGCGTAACGGGCGCCGAAATCGCGCAGCATGGCGGCCGACACCTCGCCGGTGAAGGCGCCAGAGGCCTGCGCGGAGACGTCCTGTGCGCCGATCGCCAGGGCGGTGCCCTTGGCGAGCTGCTGCACCTGGGCCAGGTAAGGGGCGGGCACGCAGACGGCGGCGTCGGCCGCCGCACCGGCGGCGGGCAGGCCGGCCAGCAGGGCGCGCACCAGGGCCTCGTTGGCCTCCAGGCTGCCGTTCATCTTCCAGTTGCCGGCGATGAGCTTCTTGCGGGTCATGGTTCGGTGGGTGAAAGCGGGTTGTTCTTGCGGGTCACCAGGTCAGCACGATCTTGCCGACGTGCTGGCTGGACTCCATGAGCGCATGGGCCTGGGCGGCCTCGGCCGCCGGGAAGCGGGCGTGGACCACCGGGCGGATGGCGCCCGATTCGATCAGGGGCCAGACCTTGGCGCGCAGCGCAGCGGCGATTGTCGCCTTGAAGGCCAGGGGCCGCGGACGCAGGGTCGAGCCGGTGACGGTGAGCCGGCGGGTCAGCACCTTGGCGGCGTTGAAGCCGCTCTTGACGCCGCCCTGCAGGGCGATGATCACCAGCCGGCCGTCCTCGGCCAGGCAGTCCACCTCGCGGGCCACGTAGTCGCCGGCCACCATGTCGAGGATGACGTCGACGCCGCGGCCGCCAGTCAGGCGCAGGGCCTCGGCGGAGAAGTCCTGGGTCCTGTAGTTGATCGCGTGGTCGGCGCCCAGCGCCAGGCAGGCGGCGCACTTGTCGTCGCTGCCTGCAGTCGCAATGACCGTCGCGCCCAGGGCCTTGGCCATCTGGATCGCGGTCACGCCAATGCCCGAGGTGCCGCCCTGCACCAGCAGGGCCTCACCGGACTTGAGCGCGCCGCGGTCGAACACGTTGCTCCAGACGGTGAAGAAGGTCTCGGGCAGGCCCGCCGCCTCGACTTCGGACAGCCCCCTGGGAAGCGGCAGGCACTGGCCCACCGGCGCCACGCAGTACTGCGCGTAACCGCCGCCGGCCACCAGGGCGCAGACACGGTCACCCACCTTCAGGCCGGCCTGGGCCATCGCCGCCGCATCCCCTGCCACCACCTCGCCGGCCACTTCGAGGCCGGGCAGGTCGGAGGCGCCGGGCGGCGGCGGGTACAGGCCCTTGCGCTGCATCACGTCGGGCCTGTTCACGCCGCTGGCGGCGACGCGCACGAGCACCTCCCCGGCACCCGGCTGGGGCTGGGGACGCTCGGCCAGGCGCAGCACCTCGGGGGCGCCCGGCTCGCGGATCTCGACGGCTTGCATGAAGGGGGTCCGGGGTGTCCAGTTGGCGCACGGCCCGCGAACCCGGCGAACCGGGGGCGCGGGCCGCTGTGCGCCGCGGGGCTTACTCGCCGTGCGATTCCGCCGGGGCGGCTTCACGGGCCGGACGGTCCAGCAGCGCCTTCATGGACAGCTTGACGCGGCCCTTCTCGTCGGTCTCGAGGACCTTGACGCGGACGATCTGGCCTTCGGACAGGTAGTCGGTGACTTTCTCGACGCGCTCGTGGGCGATCTGCGAGATGTGCAGCAGGCCGTCCTTGCCGGGCAGCAGGTTGACCAGGGCGCCGAAGTCC
>CAZCTU010000258.1:0-3025 GCA_964501495.1 uncultured Ramlibacter sp. | reverse complement strand
GGCCGACCAGCAGCAGGCCGTGGCCGCCGGCGGCGGCGATCTCGAGCGCGCGCCGGGCGCCGGCCTGGCCGCGGACTTCGGCCAGGTCCGGCCCCGGGGCGGCGGCCGGCGGCGTCTGGGGAAGGACCCGGCACCAGCCGGCATCGTCCGGCGGCGGGTCTTCGGTTGCGGCGGCCGGGTCCGGGCCGATGACCGAGTCCACGCCCGCGCCCGAGTCCGCGTCCGCGTCCGGATGCTCGGTCGCGGTCCTGGCCGTGCGGGCGACCACCTGGAATCGGCCCACCACATCCATCAGGTGCCGGGCCCGCCAGACCCGGGCACCCGGCACCAGGGCGGCCTCCTCGGCGCTGCCCGGGGGCAGGACCAGGGCCGCCAGATCCTGGGGATGGGCCTCCCGTGATTCCTGGGCCAAAGCCAGGCTCATGGCCAGTGCCCCCCGTATTGGCCGAAGATCTCCCGAGAGTGAGAGCTCACCTGCAAACTCGTGGGCAGCGATCGCCGCGGGGTCGAGCTGGCCGTTGGCCAGGAGGATGCCGACCGCGATGGGGAGGTCGAAGCGGCCCGAATCCTTGGGCAGGTCGGCCGGCGCGAGGTTGACCGTGATGCGGCGGTTGTGGGGAAAGTCGAGCCCGCAGGTCAGCAAGGCCGAGCGCACCCGCTCCCGGGATTCCTTGACCTCGGTGTCGGCCAGACCGACCAGGTGGAAGGCGGGCAGGCCCGGCGCGAGGTGGACCTCGACCGTCACCGGCCGGGCCTGCAGGCCCAGCAACGCACGGCTTCGCACCAACGCCAGGCTCATCGCCATCCCTCCCCGGTGCGGGGCATGCTAGCAAGCGATGTAGCGAATTGTGCGTGGACGCACCCAAGTGGTGCGTTTTGGGCGACAGACCGGTCTCGCGCACTTCGCGGAGGCCTGCGTCGCCCGTGCGTAAGAGGAGAGAGGCCATCCGGGCCGGGTGGCATGCCTTCTGCTTAGAGCCCTGGCACCTTGTTCATTGTTGAAGCGTCCACGGAGAAACCCCATGAAGTTCAAGTCCACCCTGTTGCTGTCCGCCCTGGCCCTGGGGGCCGTCGCCGCCCAGGCTCAAACCGCCGCCCCGGCCGCTCCGACCGCGAAGGCGCCGGAGCCCGACTTCACCCTCGCCTACAACGTCGGTGCGGTGTCTGACTACCGCTATCGCGGCATTTCCCAGACCCGCCTGAAGCCTGCCATCCAGGGCGGCGCCGACTTCGCGCACAAGAGCGGCTTCTACCTGGGCGCCTGGGCCACCAACATCAAGTGGATCAAGGACAACAGCAGCGCCGGCTACCCCGTTGAAGGCCCGGTCGAAATCGACCTGTACGGCGGCTACAAGTTCGCCGCCGGCGCCGGCATCACCATGGATGTGGGAGCACTGAGCTACCAGTACGCGGGCAACAGCCTCAAGAGCACCAACGGCGGCGGCGCCTATGGCAATGCCACCACCAACGAGGTTTACGCAGCGGCCTCCTACAGCGTGGCCACCTTCAAGTACTCGCACGGCCTCGGCAACCTGTTCGGTAACCTGAACAGCAAGGGCAGCCAGTACTTTGACCTGAGCGCCAACTTCGACCTCGGCGCCGGCTTCACCCTGACCCCACATGTGGGCCGGCAGATCGTCAACCGCTCGCCGTCGCTCAGCTACACCGACTACTCGGTGACCTTGGCCAAGGACCTGGGCAATGGCTTTTCCCTGTCGGCCATGGCCGTGACCACCAACGCCAAAACCGGCCCGGGCCTCTACACCTGGGGCGGCAAGGACGTCGGCAAGTCCGGCGCCGTGCTCGGCGTCAAGTACACCTTCTGATACCAGAGAGGCACCCATGAAACTGGTCACCGCCATCATCAAGCCCTTCAAGCTGGACGAGGTGCGCGAAGCGCTCTCGGGCATCGGCGTGCAGGGCATCACCGTCACCGAGGTCAAGGGCTTCGGCCGCCAGAAGGGCCACACCGAGCTCTATCGCGGCGCCGAGTACGTCGTCGACTTCCTGCCCAAGGTCAAGATCGAGGCGGCCATCGCCGACGACCTCGTCGAGCGCGTCATCGAGGCCATCGAGGGCGCCGCCCGCACCGGCAAGATCGGCGACGGAAAGATCTTCGTCTACGACGTCGAACAGGTCGTCCGCATCCGCACCGGCGAGACCGGCAAGGAAGCCCTCTAAGCAGTCCCGGAGAACAAGCACCATGAAAAAGTTTCTTGCCTGCCTGGCCCTCGGGCTGGGTCTTCTGACCGGAGGCGGCGCCGCGCTGGCGCAGCCCGCTCCCGCCGCCGCACCAGCGGCCGCCACCGCCTCCACCGAGGCCCCTGCCGCCGCGGCTGCGCCTGCGCCGGCCGCCGAGGCCGCCGCCCCCACCCCCAACAAGGGTGACACCGCCTTCATGACGGTGTCGACCCTGCTGGTCATCATGATGGCCATCCCCGGCCTGGCGCTGTTCTACGGCGGCCTGGTCCGCAGCAAGAACATGCTGTCGGTGCTGATGCAGGTCTTCGTGGTCACCGCCCTCATCTACGTGCTGTGGGTGGTCTATGGCTATTCGGTGGCCTTCACCGGCGGCTCACCCTTCCTGGGCGGCCTGGACAAGCTGTTCCTCAAGGGCATCACCCCCGAGTCGGTGGCCGCCACCTTCAGCAAGGGCGTGGTGATTCCCGAACTGACCTTCGTCGCCTTCCAGGCCACGTTTGCCGCCATCACCTGCAGCCTGATCGTCGGCTCCTTCGCCGAGCGCATCAAGTTCTCTGCGGTGCTGATGTTCGTGGTGCTGTGGTTCACCTTCAGCTACCTGCCGATCGCCCACATGGTCTGGTACTGGGACGGCCCGGACGCCATCACCGACGCCGCCTCGCTCGAGAAGGTTACCGCCGCGGCCGGCTGGCTGTGGGCCAAGGGCGCGCTGGACTTTGCCGGCGGCACCGTGGTGCACATCAACGCTGGCGTCGCCGGCCTGGTGGCCGCCTGGATGGTGGGACCGCGGCAAGGCTACGGCCGCGTGGCGCTGATGCCGGCC
>CAZCTU010000257.1:0-3026 GCA_964501495.1 uncultured Ramlibacter sp. | reverse complement strand
GGCGGGCCACGCCCTGGGCCTCGATGTCGAGGGCGTCGACGTGCAGGGCGTCCTCGGGCACGCCCTGGGGACGGGCGGGACGAGGCGGCGGGGGCGGTGCGGCCGGCAGGTCGGCGTCGGCCGACGCGGGGGGCTGTTGTTCGATCTCCGATGACATGGCCCGATTGTCTCAGGCCGAGGCCGGGTCTTCAGGCCCAGGCGTCCAGGTATTCCCGCCAGTGCGCCTCCTGGGGCGCCAGCGCCTCGAGCGAGCTGCGCACCATCGCCACCTCCTGCTCGTACTCGGCCTCGGTGAAGCCGCCGCGCATCTTCTGGAAGCGGCAGTAGACGAGGTAGGTGTTCATCACGTCGGTTTCGCAGTAGCGGCGGATGTCCTCCAGGCCGCCGTTCCGGTAGGCCTCGAAGACCTTGGAACCGTCCATCCCCAGCTTGCCGGGAAAGCCGCACAGCTTGGCCAGGGCGTCCAGGGGCGCGTTGGCGCGGGCCTGGAACATGGCCAGCACGTCCATCAGGTCCAGGTGCCGGTTGTGGTACCGGTTGATGTAGTTGTTGAACTTGTATTCGCGCTCGTCCTCGCCCTGGTCCCAGTACTTGGAGGCGACCACGCCGTGACGCAGGCCCCGGTAATTGAGCACCGGCAGGTCGAAGCCGCCGCCGTTCCAGCTCACGAGCTGGGGCTCGTGCTTTTCCAGGGTGTTGAAGAACTGCTGGATGATCTTGCCCTCGCTGGCGCCGTCGCGGTCCACGAAGGAGTGCACCCGCAGGCCCTCGCTGTTGCGGAACACCGCGCTCAGCACCAGCACCCGCTGCAGGTGCAGGGGCATGAAGTCGCTCTGCCCCTTCTCGGCCCGCTCCTTCACCCAGGCCTCGTAGACCTGTTCGTCGGTCCACTCGGGCGGGTCGTCACGCAGGCTGCGCAGGCCGGCGAGGTCAGGGATGGATTCGATGTCGAAGACGAGGACGGGCCAGGCCATGGGGCTCCTTGCTGGGGGTGAGGGCGGTACGGACGACATTCTCCAGCTTCCGGAGCCGGGTTTTCCGGCAGCCTCCGCGCAGGCCTCACGCGCCTGCGGCGGGCCCCACGGTGCGGACGGGTCGTGCCTCCAGTTCGGACTTGGAATATTCGTCCTTGAGGCCCAGGAACTCGAGGACGAAGGGGTCCTTGATGGCCTGTTCAGGCGTGATCAGGTCACCGGGCCCGTGCTGTTCGCCCTTTTCGAGCAAGGCAACGACCGTGTCGTGGAGGCCGGCATAGTCGACTGCAGAATCAGAGGGCCGTACCTCTTGTTCGCTGCGGGGCACCATGTCTCCTCCTTTGATCGGAGGAGATTGAAACGCCAAACCCGAACCCGATGGGCGCTTCGTCCATGCCCGTCAGGATTGCGCGAGCCCAGCGCGATGCCGGTGCAGGGGCATTTCGCCGTTCAGTTCGCCTGCAGCAGGACCACCGCCCGCGCCTCGATGCTGCGCCCCTCGCCCACCGGCCCCATCTTCTCGGCGGTCTTGGCCTTGACGTTCACGTCCTCGGCCGAGAGGCCCAGGACCTCGGCGACGCGGGCGCGAATGCCCTCGATATGCTGCGCCAGCTTGGGCGCCTGGGCGATGATGGTCGAATCGACGTTCACCAGGCGCCAGCCCCGGGCCTGCACCCGGCGCAGGGCCTCGGCGAGCAGCACCGTGGAGTCGGCGCCCTTGAAGGCGGGGTCGGTGTCGGGGAAGTGCCGGCCGATGTCGCCCAGGCCGGCGGCGCCCAGCAGGGCGTCGGTGATGGCGTGCAGCAGCGCGTCGGCATCGGAGTGGCCCAGCAGGCCTTTTTCGTAGGGGATGCGTACGCCCCCCAGGATCAGGGGGCGGCCCTCCACCAGGGCGTGCACGTCCCAGCCTTCGCCGACGCGGATCTTCATGGGGGCTTGTCCTTTCGTTGCGGCTTCGCTCATGACCGGCGCTGCGCCAGCAGCACCTCGGCCAGGGCGAAATCCTCGGGCCAGGTGACCTTGATGTTGTGGGGCGAGCCGGGCACCAGGCGCGGCGCGTGGCCAGCCGCCTCCATGGCACTGGCCTCGTCGGTGATCGCGAGCCCGCGCGCCTCGGCGGCCTCCAGAGCGGCCAGCAGCGGGCCCAGACGGAACATCTGGGGCGTCTGGGCGAGCCAGAGGTCCTCCCGGGGAACTGTGGCGGCGATGCGGGTGGCCGGCTTGGGCTGTGAGGCGCCGGCAGGGCCGGCGAACGCAGAAGCCGCAGAAGCCGAAGATCCCGCATTGGCCTCGGCGAGGGCCGGTGCCGGGGCCGCGTGCGTGTCCGCCTCGCCGCGCTTGAGGGTGTCCGCCAGGGGTTGAGCCAGCAAACCGCCCACCGGGTCGTCCAGGCAGGCGTCGATCAGGCGGTCGACCAGGGCCGGCGTGACCAGGCAGCGCGCCGCGTCGTGCACCAGCACCCAGTCGGCGTCGGCGGCACCGCGTTCGCGCAGGGCCCGCAGGCCGGCGGCCACGGTGGCGGCGCGGGTGGGGCCGCCGCACTCGGCGCGCACCAGACCGGGCAGGCCCCGCAGGCCTGGCATTTCATCGAGCGCCCGGTCCCCGGGGGCGACGGCCACCAGCAGCGTGGACAGGCGCTGCACCGCGCCCAGGGCCCGCAGCGTGTGCTGCACCAGGGGCTGGCCCGCCAGCGGGTGGTACTGCTTCGGCATCGCGGTCCCGGCACGGCTGCCGCTGCCGGCGCAGGGCACGAGCGCATGCAGGCGAAGAGCGGTGGACGAAGCAGTCGGCATGGCCCATTTTAGAATCCCCACTCACACCCCTCGCCGGCCCGCGCGGGGTGTTTGCCATTTCTACGCCGCCCCTACGCCCCGCCCCTGGCTCCCCATGGACCTGCCCAAGCTCTCCCCCGGCAAGCGCTTCACCCTGCCCCGCCCGGTCGGCTCCGCCGACGCCCTGCTGCTGGCCCGCCTGGCCGAGCGCGAGCGCGCCGCCGGACGGCGCACCGCCATCGTCACCAGCGACGCCACCGACGCCCAGCGCCTGCTCGAC
>CAZCTU010000256.1:0-3030 GCA_964501495.1 uncultured Ramlibacter sp. | reverse complement strand
GGCTGGATCCGCGTGCCCGCCGGCAAGACGCTGGACCGCAAGGGCAACCCGCTGATGATCAAGCTCAAGGGCCAGGTCGAGGCCTTCTACCGCTGAAGCAAAACCGGCCCGGCGGGCGCGCCACGCGCTGCGCGATGGACCTCCAGCGAGGCAGCCGGCGCTGGCTGGCCGGCCGCAGGGCCGGTCTATTCGACGACGATCGCGCAGGCGCCGCGGATGCGCAATTCGGCGCGCTTTTCCTCGCAATAGCGCAGGGCGCGGCGTTCGGCCTCGCCGCCCACCCGCATGTAGACGGAGCAGCGCAGCACCATCTTTTCCGGGTCGCCCGCGTCGAAGGCTGCGGCGCAGCGGCTGGCCTCGTTCATCTCCGGCTTGGTGCGATTCCAGACATCGCGCAAGGGACCGGGCAGCTGGGACAGGGGCAGCGTCGGCACGGACTGGGCGACCGCGCCAGAGGCCGCGAGGGCGATGGCACCGGCCAGCCAGGCCCGAGGGAGACGCCGCAGGGCGAGGAAGCGCATCAGGCCCCACCCCCGCGAAGATTCCGCCACAGGCGCCAGGCGGCCAGGCCCTTCACGCCCCACGCGAGCGTGCGCCGCGGGCCAAGCGCGTAGGCCAGGCCGAGGCCGGCGACGGCCGCCAGCGCGCTGATGCCGGGACGGGCCAGGGCCTGGCGCAGGCCGGCCTGCGCGCGGTCCACCCAGGACAGCGGGCGGGACAGGTCGGCCGCATGGGCCGCCACCTGCCCGCGCAGGGCCGCGCTGGCCAGCTGCAGACGGACGCGTCGGCGCAGGATGTCGTCGAGGGTGCGGCTCATGACGCAGTCATCGAAGGGTCACGACGGGTCGCAGCGGGTTCATGAGGCCGCCGGGCCTTCGCCCGCCTCCGCCGCGGCGCGGTCGGCACGCAGCTCGGCCACGCTGGCGGCGAAGGGGCCGCCCTCGGTACGAAGCCGGCGATTGGCCCGCAGCAGCAGCCAGGCGCCCGCGCCCAGGAAGCCCACGGTGAGGACCGCCAGGGCGGGCAGGCGGTAGCCCTCCCAGAACAGCATCAGCACGAAGCCGCAGAACAGCACCAACCCCACGCCCAGCACGAAGAGGCCGGCCACGGCCATCACCAGGCCGTGGACGATGCGGACCTTCTGCTCCTCGAGCTCGTTGGACAGGAGCGCGAGCCGGTTCTCGGCCAGCGACAGGCCGGTGAGCAGCAGCCCGCGCAGGGAGGCCAGCAGGCCGGCGCTGCGGCCGGCGGGGTCGCTCATCGGCGGCCGATCAGCAGTCCGGCGATCAGGCCGACCCCGGCGGCGATGCCGACGGCGGTCCAGGGACGGTCATGGACGAAGTGGTCGGTGGCCTTGGCCGCATCGCGGGCCTGGCCGATGGCGGCGGCCTGCAGGTCGCCCAGTTCGTCCTTGGCCTTGGCCATGCGCTCCTGCATCCGGGCGCGCAGGTCGGCGACCTTGTCGCCGGCCTGGCCGGCCGTCAGTTTGAGGAGTTCCTCGGCATCGGCGATGACGACGCGCAGGTCGGACATCAGCTTGTCGCGGGAAGCAGCGGTGGTCTGGGTCATGTCGGCTCCTGTCTGAAAGTTGCCCGGAATAGGCAATATGACTTCAGACAGCATACGACAGGCGCCTCGCGGCGCGGCTTGACCTGGGTCAACGATCCCCTGGCGGCCGGCGGGATATCCCGCGGCCGCGGGGTCGTCGGTCCGCAGGCGTCAGCCGCAGCGGCGGCGCAGGAAGTCCAGCACCCGCTCGTTGAAGAAGTCGCTCTGGTCGCGGCTCACGCCGTGGCCGGCGCCGGCCACCCGCAGCACCTCGGCCTGCGGCATGACCGGGCTGAAGTTGTCGAAGATGGCCCGGTGCACCGGCGGCGTGTCGGCGCCGGACATGAGCATCACCGGCATGGGCAGGGCCGCCAGGCGCTCGGGCTCGATCCACGGGAATTCGTCGGTGGACAGCGCCAGCATCTTCATCGCCCGCATGTTCTGCAGGCGCCGGCGCATGGCCTCGCCGCCGTTGTGGGGCGAGGCGGCGCCGTTGATGCCGCCGGTCATGATCTGCGAGGCCAGTTCATCCTCGCCGCGGCGGAAGGCCGCATTGGCCGGCTCGATGGTGCCGATGCGGAAGGCCTCGGCCACGCGCTTGCCTTCCTCGGTGAGGTGGGCGTAACGCATCATGGGCGGCTCCACCGCCACCACGGCCTCGACCCGGCCGGGGTCGGCCAGCGCCAGCGCCAGCGCGGTGAAGCCCCCGTAGGAGCTGCCCACCAGGATCACCCGGTCCCAGCCCAGTTCGTCCAGCAGGAGCCGCAGGTCCTCCGCCTCGTCCAGCGCCGAGTGGTGCGGCGAGGGCATGTCATTGCGGTTCGGGAAGCTGTAGCGGCGGCTGTACGAGAGGCAGGCGTAGCGCGCGCTGAAGGCGTCCCACTGCGGCTGCCAGGAGCGCCAGTCGCCCATGGCCCCGTGGATGAAGACCAGGCGCTTGCCCTCGCCGCCGAGCACCCCGTGAAGCTCGACGCCATTGGGCAGGCGAAAGGCCTGGGGCTCCAGGTCCTGGAAAGGCGTGGGGGCCAGCGCTGCGCTCATCTCGGGAGGCCCTTACTGGTCGGTCTTGATGCCGGTGTCGCGGATCACCTTGCCCAGGCGCTCGCTTTCCTTGCGCACGAAGGCGGCGATCGCGGGGCCGTCGGCGCTGGCCAGCGGCTCGGGCGTGGCCATGCCCAGCTCGATCAGCTTGTTCTGCACCGCCGGCGCGCGGCGGCCCTTGGCCCAGGCGGCCGAGAGCGCGTCCACCACCGGCTTGGGGGTGCCGGGGGCGGCGAAGATGACGATCCAGCCCATGTACTCGAAGCCGGGCAGGCCGGATTCGGCCACGGTGGGCACATCGGCCATGGTGGGCACGCGCGACGGGGTGGTCACGGCGAGCAGCTTGAGCTTGCCGGCCTTCACGTTCGCCATGGCCACGTTGGGCGCGGTGAACATCACCTGGATCTGGCCCCCGAGCAGGTCGGCCATGGCCTGGCCGTC
>CAZCTU010000255.1:1682-3039 GCA_964501495.1 uncultured Ramlibacter sp. | reverse complement strand
GCGTCAAGACCACCGGCTGCTCGGGCCTGGCCTACAAGCTCGAGTACGTGGACGATGTGGCACCCGAAGACGTGGTGTTCGAGAACCATGGCGTGAAGCTGCTGATCGACCCCAAGAGCCTGGCCTACATCGACGGCACCGAACTCGACTTCGTGCGCGAGGGCCTGAACGAGGGCTTCCGCTTCAACAACCCGAATGAGCGCGACCGCTGCGGCTGCGGCGAATCCTTCCGGGTGTGAAGCTCACCGACGACGACTTCGCCCTGTTTGCGGTCCCCGCGCAGTTCCGCCAGGAGCGTGCGCAGCTCGACGCCCGCTGGAAGGAATTGCAGCGGGAGGCCCACCCCGACCGCTTCGCCGCCCAGGGCGCGGCCGCCCAGCGGGTGGCGATGCAGTGGTCGGTCCGCATCAACGAGGCCTACCAGCGCCTCAAGGACCCCTTGAAGCGCGCCGCCTACCTGTGCGAGCTGCGCGGCGCGCCGATCCAGGCCGAGAACAACACCGCCATGCCGCCGGCCTTCCTGATGCAGCAGATGCAGTGGCGCGAAGCGCTGGAGGAGGCGGGTGGCGAGGACGACCTGCAGCGGCTGGACGATGCACTGAATGAAGCCCGGCGCGATCTGCTGGCCGACATCGAGGCCCGCCTCGACCAGGCGGGCGACCCGGCCGGAGCGGCGGGGCAGGTGAGGGCGCTGATGTTCGTCGAGCGCTTTGCCCATGACGTCGCAGCGCGATTCGAGCAACTGGGACAATAGCGGGCTTTTGTCTATTTGAAGAAAGGCCGCCTGAGCGGCCACACGGCTCCCCCATGGCCCTGCTGCAGATTTCCGAACCCGGCCAGGCTCCCGACCCGCATGCGCGCCGCATCGCGGTCGGCATCGACCTGGGCACCACCCACTCGCTGGTGGCGGCGGTGCGCCATGGCGTGGCCGAGTGCCTGCCCGACGGAGAGGGCCGGGTGATCCTGCCTTCGGTGGTCCGCTACCTCGAGGGCAACGGCCGCCAGATCGGCTTCGACGCGCTGGCCCAGCGCGCGCTGGACCCCGAGAACACCCTCGCCTCGGTCAAGCGCTTCATGGGCCGGGGCCTGGCCGACATCGCCGGCCGCGAGAAGCTGCCCTATCGCTTCATCGACCAGCCCGGCATGGTGTCCCTGCAGACCCGCGCCGGCGCCAAGAGCCCGGTGGAGGTGAGCGCCGAGATCCTGGCCACCCTGCGCTTCCGCGCCGAGGACACCTTTGTCGACGATCTCTACGGCGCGGTGATCACCGTGCCCGCCTATTTCGACGACGCCCAGCGCCAGGCCACCAAGGACGCGGCCCAGCTCGCCGGCCTGAATGTCCTGCGCCTGATCAACG
>CAZCTU010000255.1:0-1672 GCA_964501495.1 uncultured Ramlibacter sp. | reverse complement strand
CAACGAGCCCACTGCCGCCGCCATCGCCTATGGCCTGGACAACGGCAGCGAGGGCGTGTACGCGGTCTATGACCTGGGCGGCGGCACCTTCGACATCTCCATCCTGCGCCTCTCGCGCGGGGTCTTCGAGGTCATCGCCACCGGCGGCGACTCGGCCCTGGGCGGTGACGACTACGACCGCGCCCTGGCGGCGGTGATGCTGGAAGGCGCGGGCCTCACGGTCACCACGCCCGAGGACAAGGCCGCCATCGAGGTGGCCGCTCGCGCCGCCAAGGAAGCCCTCTCCAGTGCCGACACGGCCACGGTGCAGGCCCGCATCGGCGGGCAGGCCCGCGACTTCACCGTCACCCGTGCCGCCTTCGAGGCCGCCACCGCCGACCTCACCGCCCGCACCCTGGCGGCGGTCCGCAAGGCCCTGCGCGATGCCCGCCTGCAAAAGGACGAGGTGCAGGGCGTGGTCATGGTGGGTGGCTCCACCCGCATGCCGCAGGTGCGGCGCGCGGTGGGCGAGTTCTTCGGCCGCGAGCCCCTGACCAACCTCAACCCCGACGAGGTGGTGGCCCTGGGCGCCGCCATCCAGGCCAATGCCCTGGCCGGCAACGACGCCTCGGGCGACCTGCTGTTGCTCGACGTCATTCCGCTGTCCCTGGGCATCGAGACCATGGGCGGGCTGGTGGAGCGCATCGTCCACCGCAACGAAACCATCCCCACCGCCAAGGCGCAGGACTTCACCACCTACCGCGACGGCCAGACGGCCCTGGCCCTGCACGTGGTGCAGGGCGAGCGTGACCTGGTGGCCGACTGCCGCAGCCTCGCCCGCTTCGAGTTGCGCGGCATCCCGCCCATGGCGGCAGGCGCCGCGCGCATCCGCGTCACCTTCACCGTTGACGCCGACGGCCTGCTGTCTGTCAGCGCGAAGGAGCAGGGCAGTGGCGTGGAGGCGAAGATCGACGTCAAGCCGTCCTATGGCCTGTCGGACGACGAGGTCGCCCGCATGCTGCAGGAGAGCTTTTCCACCGCGCAGCAGGACATGGCCGCGCGCGCCCTGGTCGAGGCCCGGGTCGACGCCGACCGCCTGGTGCTGGCCACCCGTAGCGCCCTCGAAGCCGACGGCCACCTGCTGTCGGCCGGGGATCGTGCCGCCATCGAGGGCGCGATCGCCCGCCTCGAGCAGACCGCCCGCGAGGCCGGCGAAGCCGCCCAGGTCGAGGCCGCCACCGAGGCGCTGGCCCAGGCCACCGAGGGCTTCGCCGCCGAGCGCATGAACCACAGCATCCAGAAGGCCCTGGCGGGCCGCAACGTGGAGTCCCTCTGATGGCCACCATCAAGATCCTGCCGCACCCCGAGTACTGCCCCCAGGGCGCCACCGTGCAGGCCCCTGCCGGCACCTCCATCTGCGAGGCGCTTCTCGATAACGGCATCGAGATCGAGCATGCCTGCGACATGAGCTGCGCCTGCACCACCTGCCACGTGGTGGTGCGCGAGGGCTTCGGGAGCCTCAACGAGATGGACGAGAACGAAGAGGATCTGCTGGACCGCGCCTGGGGCCTGGAGCCCAACTCGCGCCTGTCCTGCCAGGCCTTCGTGGCGCAGCAGGACCTGGTGGTGGAGATTCCCAAGTACTCCATCAACCACGCCAAAGAGAACCACTGAGCCCCGGCCCGCTCGAAGC
>CAZCTU010000254.1:0-3041 GCA_964501495.1 uncultured Ramlibacter sp. | reverse complement strand
GGTCTGGGCCCCCATCTCAACCTTGGAGAACCGTTAAATGAAAAAATCTCTAGTTGCTCTGGCTGCCCTGGCCGCCACCGGCGCCTTCGCCCAATCCACCGCCACCATCTCCGGCAACCTGTCCTTCGGCCACCAAGTCAACACTGCTCGTACTGTCGCAGCGATTGCCAAGTCGACCGCGATCGGCCCGGTTGACAACTTCAACTCCAACCGCATCACTCTGACCGCCGTGGAAGACCTCGGTGGCGGCCTGAAGGCCACCGGCGTGATCGACAACCGCCTGACCACCGCCAACGCAGCCCGCGGCACCGGCGATATGTTCGTCAAGGTCGAAGGCGGCTTCGGCGCTGTCCAGATCGGTCAATACACCTTCGCCTCCCACGCTGGCTGGAACGCCGGTGCCTCCCGTACCGCGTCTGCGCTCGCCACGGCTGCTCAGTCCCTGAGCGCCAACGTGATTTCCTACACCACCCCCAGCATCTCTGGCCTGACTGTCAGCGCCGCAGTGGATCTGGACACCTCCACCGGTGGTGTTGGTAAAGACGGCTGGGGCCTGAAGGCCAACTACGCCGCCGGCCCCCTGGCCGCCCAGATGTCCTACACCACTGCCGCCAAGACGACCGCCGCGATGACCCCCGTCACCGTGCTGGGTCTGGCCGCCAGCTACGACCTGGGCGTGGCGAAGGTCTTCTACAACCAGACCGATTCTCGTGCCGGCAACAACTCTGCCGCAGTCACCACCGCCGCCTACTTGGCTGCCAACACCGGCGCTGGCGCTGGCACCATCAACGCGCACAAGGGCAGCTCCCTCAGCGTGACCGTGCCCATGGGCGCTGCCACCCTGAAGGCTGGCTTCGTCAACCGCAAGGGTGACAGCAACGCCACCATCATCGACCGCTCCATGGTCGGTGTGGATTACGCCCTGAGCAAGCGCACCTCCTTGATCGCCGAATTCGGTCAGGACAAGCAGGCTGTGACCGGCGCTGATCGCGCCACCAACAGCTTCGTGGGCGTCCTGCACTCCTTCTAATTCCCCGCAGGCTCACGCCTGCTGAGAAACAGAAGCAAAAAACCCACCGGGGCAACCCGGTGGGTTTTTCTTTTGGGACGCCAGCCAAGCCAGGTCAGCTGCTACCGCCGCCCCCCGTCCTGCGGCTCTGCAGCATCCCCACGTTCATTTCTCCGCTCAGGCTCGACGCATAGAAGCGCTCGATCATGTTCACGCTCGTCCGGGCGTTCCGCGCCAGGGTCAGCATGTCGATGCCCTGCCCATAAAGCAGTCGGAAGGTGATGGCCGTGTGGCGCAAGCTGTAGAGTGTGCGCTTCTGGCCCAGGGGGCCACGTGTGAGCCCACACTCTCGCAGAACCCACTGAAAATGGAAATTGAGCACCGCCAGTGCATGCTCGCGGTTCTGCACCTGCGGGAGGAAGAGAAAGTCATCCGGCAAGCCATAGCCCCTGCGCGCCTGGCGGGTCTGCACAGTCCGGTAGATGCGCACCGCGGCCCGCATGCTCACCACCGGCTTGTCGTGCCGCTTGGTCTCCGGGAGGTTCATGCGCAGGTACACATGGCGGCCGCGCACCTCTTCGATGTGCTTGTGGCGGACCTTTTTCACGTCCCCAGGCCGGACAAAGGTGTTGACCATGAAGCCGATGGCCTGCGACAGGTCGGGCGGCATGTGCAGCAGGTCGCGCGCGATCCAGAACTTCTGGTCCTGGCCCAGGCCGGCCAGCACCGGATGCGGCTGGCCGACCAGGGACCTTGCCTTGCGCAGCAAGAGTGCGTATTCCGCCACGGTGAAGCCGCCCCGCGGCCGGGAGCTCACCCGCACCTGCGGAAACTCCGGCATTTCGCGCACCAGGCCCAGGTGGTGGCCCAGCTTGAGCACCTTGCGGACAATGACCAGGTATTGCGAGATGGTGGTCGTCGACAGGTCCAGATGCCCCAGGTGGTCGATGAAGCGCCGCAAGACGGCGTAGTTGATGTCGGCAATGAGCGTCTTGCCCAGCTGGGGCAGGATGAAGCGGTCCAGCCGATTGCGGATGACCTGCAGGGAGCCTTTGCTGAGCTCCCCGCGCGTGGTGCGGCCAGACTCCTGGGCGAACATCTGCTCGGCCACGTGGGCGAAGGTCGGGGTGATGTCGTGCGGCACCACGCCGGTGCGCAGGTAGATGCTGGCCGACGTGGCGTCGAAGAACTGCCGCGCCAGGTCGAGCGCCGTCTTCATCGAGGTGGTGCGCAGGCTGCGGCTGTAGGTACGGCCAGCAAAGAAACAGCGGACCTGCCAGAAGCGGCTGGCCGCGATCCTGTAGATTCTCAGCTTGTCGGGATAGCCCGGCACCGGGGTGAGGGTCTCGGGGATGGGCACAGTCCGCCCCCGCGATGCGCGAAATGCCGCATCGTTGGCTGCCGACAATTGCTTCGCAGGACTCACCATCATCGCGTCCGACCAAGCGCCATTACTCCCGCGTCCCAGAGGGCCGTCAACGAAACCAAAGTTTTAGATTGCAGCCCTTGTTGAGCGCCGTAAAGCATAAAAATGAATTGAAAACGAATCGAAAATTCGACATTTGCACCTAAAAATGCCGGGCTCGTTTTCAGATGTAACAATTGTTTCAAAGAAGTAACAGGCATGCCGTCCCGATCCCCTCGTACAAACGCTTCCGATGAATACCTGCGCCGCGTCCTGACCGCCCGCGTCTACGACGTCGCCGTCGAGTCCGCCCTGGAGCCGGCCCGCAACCTCAGCCGCCGCATCCACAACAAGGTGCTCCTCAAGCGCGAGGACCAGCAGCCAGTGTTCAGCTTCAAGCTCCGCGGTGCTTACAACAAGATGGCGCACCTCACGCCGGCGCAGCTCAAGAAGGGCGTCATCTGCGCCTCGGCGGGCAACCATGCGCAGGGCGTGGCGCTGTCGGCGCACCGGCTGGGTTGCAAGGCGGTCATCGTGATGCCGGTGACCACGCCCCAGGTGAAGATCGACGCGGTCAAGGCCCTGGGCGGCGAGGTGGTGCTGCATGGCGACAGCTACTCCGACGCC
>CAZCTU010000253.1:0-3074 GCA_964501495.1 uncultured Ramlibacter sp. | reverse complement strand
GGACTTCCTGCACCGCATGCCCTTCTACGGCACTGCCATCCTGTGCACGGATGACGCCGCGGTGCGCTCCATCCTGCCGGACGTGCAGTGCCCGGTCACCACCTACGGCGTGGGCGAGGACGCCCAGGTCCGCGCGGTGAACATCCGCGCCGTCGGGCCGCAGATGCACTTCACCGCGCAGCGCCGCAATGGCATCGTGCTGCCCGACCTCGAGGTGGTGCTCAATCTGCCCGGCCACCACAATGTGCTCAACGCCCTGTCGGCCATCGCCATCGCGGTCGAACTGGGCATCCCCGACGCTGCGGTGGTCAAGGCCTTCGCCGGGTTCCGCGGCGTGGGCCGCCGTTTCCAGAGCTATGGCGAGCTGCCGGTGCCGGCGGACCACGGTGGCGGGCGCTTCACCGTCATCGAGGACTACGGTCACCACCCGGTCGAACTCGCGGCGACGCTGTCCGCCGCCCGCGGCGCCTTCCCGGGTCGCCGCCTGGTGCTGGCCTTCCAGCCGCACCGCTACTCGCGCACCCGCGACTGCTTCGAGGACTTCGTCAAGGTCGTGGGCATGGCCGACGCGGTACTGCTCGCCGAGGTCTATGCCGCCGGCGAGGCGCCCATCGTGGCCGCCGACGGGCGCTCGCTGGCGCGCGCGGTGCGCGTGGCCGGCAAGGTGGAGCCGGTCTTCGTCGACGACATCGGCGGCATGCCCGACGCCATCCTCGAGATGGCGCGGGACGGTGACGTCGTCATGTGCATGGGCGCCGGCTCGATCGGGGCGGTGCCGGGCAAGCTGGTCGAGAAGGTGGGCAAGGCATGAGCGCCGTCATGAAAACCCCCGTCGACGTGAAGGCGCTGGGCAAGGTCGCCGTCCTCATGGGCGGCCTCTCGGCCGAGCGCGAGATCTCGCTGCTCTCCGGCGAGGGCGTGCTCAAGGCCCTGCGTTCGCGCGGCGTCGACGCCCACGCCTTCGACCCCGCCGAGCGCGCGCTCGACGACCTCCCCCGCGAAGGGTTCGACCGCGTCTTCATCGCCCTCCACGGCCGCTTCGGCGAGGACGGCACGGTGCAGGGCGCGCTGGAGCTCCTGGGCATTCCCTACACCGGCTCGGGGGTGATGGCCTCGGCCATCGCCATGGACAAGGCCATGACCAAGCGGGTCTGGCTGTCCGAGCAGCTGTCCACCCCGCGCCATGTGCTCCTGAAGAAGGGCCGCTACACCCCCGCGCAAGTCGCGGCGGTGCCTGGCCACCTGGGCCTGCCGCTGATCATCAAGCCCGCGCGCGAGGGCTCCTCCATTGGCCTGGCCAAGGTGACCGACGCCAGCCAGATGGCCGCCGCGGTGGAAGCCGCCGCCGCGCTGGACAGCGACGTGCTGTGCGAGCAGTTCATCGCCGGCGACGAAGTGACCTGCCCCATCCTCGGCACCGGCGAGGACGCCCGCGCGCTGCCGGTGATCCGCATCGTCGCCCCCGACGGCAACTACGACTACCAAAACAAGTACTTCACCGACGACACCCAGTACCTGGTGCCCTGCGGCCTGCCCGCCGGTGAAGAGGCCGCCATCCAGCAGCTGGCCCTGGCCGCCTACCGGGTGCTGGGCGCGCGCGGCTGGGGCCGGGTCGACGTGATGATCGACGCCGCCACCCGCCAGCCCTACCTGCTGGAGCTCAACACCTCCCCCGGCATGACCGGCCACTCCCTGGTGCCGATGTCGGCCCGGGCCGACGGCATCGCCTACGAGGACCTGTGCCTGCGCCTCATCGCCGGCGCCGCCCTCGACCTGCGCAAGCCGGCCAAGCCCGCTGCCGCCGTGAACGGAGGCCCGCAGCCGTGAAAGCCGCCGCCGCCATGCCCCTGCCGCTGGACCTGCGCCTCATGAACGCCCTGTCGGTGCTGCTTTTCGCAGCCGCGGGCCTCATGGCGCTGGCCGCGCTGGGCTGGTGGGCGCTGCAAAGCCCGGCCTTTGGCCTCACCCGCATCACCGTGCTGGGCGACGTCGCCCACAACAGCACCGCGACCCTGCGCGCCAATGTGGCGCCGCGGGTGACCGGCAATTTCTTCACCGCCGACCTCGGCGGCGTGCGCAAGGCCTTCAAGCAAGTGCCCTGGGTGCGCGAGGCGGTGGTGCGGCGCGAGTTCCCCAACCGCCTGCGCGTGTTCGTACAGGAGCACCGTCCGGTCGCCTTCTGGGGCACCGACAGCGACACCACCCTCGTCAACAGCTTTGGCGAGGTGTTCGAGGCCAACCCCGGCGACGTCGAGCAGGACGGCCTGCCGCGCCTCGTCGGCCCGCAGGACCAGTCGGCCCAGGTGCTGGCCATGTACCGGCAGCTCGTCCCCCTGTTCGAGGGCGTGGACATGGGCCTGGCCCGTCTCACGCTCACCGGCCGCGGCAGCTGGCAGGCCGAGACCGACACCGACGCGGTGATCGAGCTCGGTCGCGGCAGCCCCGAAGACATCGTGGCGCGCGCCCAGCGCTTCGCCCAAACCATCACCCAGGCGGCGTCGCGCTACGGCCGCCGCACCGAAGCCGTGCTCTCGGCCGACCTGCGGCACGGCGACGGCTACGCCATCAAGCTCCGGGGCGTCACCACGGTGACCCCCGACACACAGAAGAAGTAACGAGGATCGTCATGGCAAAAGAGTACAAGGACCTGGTCGTCGGACTGGACATCGGCACCGCGAAGGTGATGGCGGTCGTCGCCGAGGTGCTGCCGGGCGGCGAGCTCAAGCTCGCCGGCCTGGGCGTGGCGCCTTCCAACGGCCTCAAGCGCGGCGTGGTGGTCAACATCGACGCCACCGTCGCCAGCATCCAGCAGGCGCTGAAAGAGGCCGAGCTGATGGCCGACTGCAAGATCACCCGGGTCTACACCGGCATCACCGGCAGCCACATCCGCGGCATGAACTCCTCGGGCATGGTGGCCATCAAGGACAAGGAAGTCACCCCGGCCGACGTCGCCCGGGTGGTGGAGACGGCGCGCGCCATCAACATCTCCACTGACCAGCGCCTGCTGCTGGTCGAGCCGCAGGAATTCATCATCGACGGCCAGGATGTGAAAGAGCCGATCGGCATGAGCGGCA
>CAZCTU010000252.1:0-3076 GCA_964501495.1 uncultured Ramlibacter sp. | reverse complement strand
TACTGCTACTGCTACTGCTACTGCTACTGCTACTGCTACTGCTACTGCTACTGCTACTGCCAGCCCCGCCGGCGCGGCCCGCCGCGGCCACCGGGCCTTCCATCGTTGCGGTGAAGGGACCGATCTCGGCCAGGAAATCCGCCTGGATGGCGGGGTCTGAAATGTTGTCCCAGACCTCTTGCCAGCCCATGCCGAGGTGATGGGCGGTGAGGGCCCAGTCGAGCTTCGTGAACCGGGCGATCGACCGGGCCCGCTCGGGGTTCTCCTGCACGAGCCGGTCGATCCACTCCACCGTCACCGGGTCGGGGTCGCGCCCGTTGAACTCTGCCGCGATCGATTCGCGCAGGGATTCCTCGCTGAAGTGGAGGGAGGGCAGGGCCCGCAGGGCGGCCCGGAAGGTCGGCCGCATCCGGATTTCTTTCGGGATGTCCGCAGGCGTCACCCCCCGCTTTTCCACCGCCTCGACGCACATGGCCTCCGTCAGGCCGCCCGGGAGCCAGTCCTGCAGGGGGATGGCGTGGGTCAGGAGGAGGGGCTCGCTCCGCAGGGCCTCGAGCAGCAGCGGCCAGCTGCGGTGTTCCTTCGGCACTTCCGTGTAAGTCCAGCCATCCTTTTGCACCGCCTCTTCGCAGAGCGCGCGTGCGTGCGCCGGTGTCTGCGCCGAGGCGAGGAGGGCCTTGAGCCTGCTGGAGGGCTTGGGTACATCCTCCGCGCGCCGGCGAGCCCGTCCTTCAACGAGGATCGCGCTCAGCTGCTCACAGAGCTTCGGGCCCAGGACGGACGCCGAGGTCTGGAGGACGGTCTCGATTTCCCAGAGGCTCGGTTCCTGCTGGATCAGGGCCTGGCAGGCCGACTGGATCCTGTCCGGGTCCAGCCGGCGGATGACGGACTGCGGCAGGCAGGACAGGGCCTTGGGTTGCCGCTCCAGACGGGATTCGATCGCGTCCAGGTGCAGCAGCAGCGTGGCCTCGCCCAGGCCGGGCAAGGCGGAAGCTTCGCACCGTCCGATGAGGGTCCGGCAGATGACCGGGTCCCTGCGCAGGTGAGCGGGAACCTGCTCGATTCGCGGGCCCCAGGTCCTGGCCACGGCCCAGCGCGTGAGATGGAGCGGGCTCAGGTCGCGGGGCAGGACACCCGCTGGCCAGCGGCCTTCGGGCAGCACGTCGCCCGCCTTGAATCCGGACACGCGCGCCGACTCCAGCAGGTACTGCGCGACTTTGTCGACCGCCTGGAGATGGGCCAGACAACCCGGGTACTTTTCCAGGACCACGGCCAGCAGGTCGAGCGGAACAGGGCCGCGGAGAAAGTGCCGCCGATGGATTTCATCCGGGCACAGGAGGAGGACTTCCCGGATGAATTCGGGTGTGACCGTCTCCGGGGTGAACCACTCGGCCTCAGGAGGCAGGCCGCATTCCATCATGTAGCTGTGGGCGAAGAGGGCGCGGGCCACATGCCCATCGCGCAGCCGGCGTGGAATGGCGTCGAGTTCCGGCATGCAGAGCTCGGGGGTGTGCCGGATCGCGGCCAGGCACATGGCCGTGGTGATCCGGTCCTCGGGGATGTCGCGCAGGTCCCTGGGGGCCCATTGCAGCGAGCGGATGGCGCGCTCCTCGGTGAGCAGGTCCGGCGGGACATGCCGGGCGCGCGGCGGGCGGGGGCTGGCGTAGGCGAGGTCGCACAGCAGCTCGCGTTGGCCGGAGCCCCGGGCCAGCAGGTCCCCGGGCACCGACTCGAGCGCGTAGCCGTCCTGCTGCACCGCCTGGATGCACAGGGTGGGGTGGCGCAGCCGCACCATGAGCGGTACGTCGCGCAGCGAGCGGGGATCGTGCGCAATGGCGGCCTTGCAGCAGAGCAGGTCTCGCTCACCCCGGGGGATGCCGGCGAGGGTGCCGCCCGCTGCGAAGTAGGCCTTGTAGTCCTCCTCGGTGCGGTAGACCGGATGGAAGTCCAGCAAGGGGGGGCGGGCGGGCGCCGCAGGGGCGTCGGTCCTGCGGGCCGCCTTGCCGTCCGCCGCCAAGGCCCGCGAAGCCTCGTGTGCGAAGGGGGCGTCGGCGGCCGAGGCGGCGAAGGCCGGGGTGGACCTGCGGCTGTGCAGGAAGGAGGGCGGGGGAGGCGCGCCGTCCGGGGACTGGCGGACGTGCTGGCTGGACGACGGGGTGAGGGCGTGGCTGGCGGACGGATGGTGAGGCTGGCCCACGGACCGGGTCAGCGGTTGGGGCCGGCGGGCACCGGGGGCGGGGTCGGGCCCCGGGTCCCGAGAGCGCTTGGGCGGGCGGGCCGCGGCGGCGGCCATCGACGAGGCGAGGGGAGTGGAGGCGAGGGGGGAGGGGGCGCGAGCTTCCATGACTTTTCCGACGGTTTGAGGCGCCGGCGATTGTGAGTAATAAAGCTCTCCTTTCCCTGAGGCTTGCGTCCGCCCGGGGGGCGTGACGCCAGAGGCGCAGGCGTGGCCGCTATAATTTCGGGTTCTCCGGCCTTGAGAGCTGGGGAAACTGCACCTTCCGTGCGCACGCCGGGGCCAAGTTCCAGCCCCGGCGCAAGTTCAAACACTCAAAGGAAACACCATGCTTGCCTCCACCAAGGCCGAGGTCGTCAAGGCCCACGCCCGCGCTGCCAACGACACCGGCAGCCCCGAAGTCCAGGTCGCCCTGCTGACCGCTCGCATCAACGAGCTGACCCCCCACTTCAAGACCCATGCGAAAGACCACCACGGCCGCCGTGGCCTGCTGCGCATGGTCAACCGCCGCAAGAGCCTGCTGGCGTACCTGAAGAACAAGGACGCCGCCCGCTACACCGCGCTGATCGCCACCCTGGGCCTGCGCAAGTAAGCACCCCATCCCCATGAAACGCGCCTGAGTCGGTCCCCCACCAGCTCAGGCGCTTTCTACTTCGGAGACCGACAGACGAACACGCGCTGTGTCATTCCACCAGCTGCCTCCAACGCATTGCGAAAATCACAACGCGATGTGTTTTTGGACAACGGCTGTTGATGGAATGGCATCGTGTCCGCCTCGAGGCTCCTTTCCACCGAAAGAGAGAACGCACATGACCATGTTCAACAAAGTCACCAAGACCT
>CAZCTU010000251.1:0-3084 GCA_964501495.1 uncultured Ramlibacter sp. | reverse complement strand
TGGCCCCTGGGCCGCGCCATCGCGCAGCTGCACGGCGTCTACATCCTGGCCGAGAACCGCCAGGGGCTGGTGATCGTGGACATGCATGCCGCCCACGAGCGCATCGTCTACGAAAAGCTCAAGCAGCAGATGGAGGGCGCGGACCAGTCGCTGGCCCGCCAGGACCTGCTCATTCCCGCCACCTTCGCCGCCAACGCGCAGGAGCAGGCCACCGCCGCCGCCAACGCCGAGACGCTCTCGGCCCTCGGCCTGGAGATCACCCCGCTGTCGGCGCAGACGCTGGCGGTGCGCGCGGTGCCGGCCAGCCTGGCGCAGGGCGACGCGGTCGACCTCGCCCGCAGCGTGCTGGCCGAACTGGCCCAGCACGAGGCCAGCACCGTGGTCCAGCGCGCCCGCAACGAGCTGCTCGCCACCATGGCCTGCCACGGCGCGGTGCGCGCCAACCGCCGGCTCACGGTGGAGGAAATGAACGCCCTGCTGCGGCAGATGGAGGCCACCGAGCGCGCCGACCAGTGCAACCACGGCCGGCCGACCTGGCGCCAGCTCTCGATGCGCGAGCTCGACGCCCTCTTCCTGCGCGGACGGTGAGCGCCATGTCGCCCCAGCTGCTGGTGGTGTTCATCGCGATGATGATCGGCATCCAGCCGATCGCCACCGACCTGTTCCTGCCCGGCATGTCGGCGCTCACACAGGACCTGCACGCTTCCGTCGCCCAGGCCCAGCTCACGCTCACCGGCCTGCTGCTCCCCTTCGGACTCTCGCAGCTGGCCTGGGGGCCGCTGTCCGACCGCTTCGGCCGCAAGCCAGTGCTGCTGGTGGGCTTGGCGGCCTTCACCGTGGCGGCGGTGGCCTGCGCGCTGGCGCCGACCATCGAGTCCCTGCTGGCGTGGCGCTCCTTCCAGGGCGTGGCCATGGGCGCCATCGTCATGAGCGGCCGCGCGGTGCTGCGTGACGGCTTCGAGCCCTCGGAGGCGGTGCGCGTCATGACCCGGGCCCAGACCGGCCTGGGCGTGCTGGCCTGCGTCGGCCCCCTGGCCGGCGGCCTGCTGGCCGAGTACGCCGGCTGGCGCTGGGCGCTGGCCTTCATCGCCCTTTACGGCACGGTGGCCCTGGCCCTGGTGGCCCTGCGGTTCCAGGAGACGCTGCCGCAAGAGCGGCGCGCGCCCCTGCACCCGGCCAGCCTGGCGCGCAACTGGGTGACGGTGCTGCGGCACCCTACCTTCCTCTCCTGGTCGCTGCTCACCTTGCTCACCTTTGCCGGTCTGGTGACCTTCCTGGCGGCTTCGCCCTTCGTCTTCACCGAGGTCCTGGGCCTGAGCCGGGTGCGCTTTGGCATGGCCATCCTCAGCATGTCGGTGTTCTACATCGGCGGCACCTTCCTGTGCCGCCGACTGCTCACGCGCTTCGGCCTGCGTCGCACGGTGGCCATCGGCGGCGGCATGACCCTGGTGGCCGGCACGCTGATGGGACTGGCGACCCTGGCCGGCGTGGCCAGCGTCTGGACCCTGCTGCCGCCTTTCTGGCTCTACGCCATGGCCCACGGCATCCACCAGTCCTGCGGGCAGTCCGGCGCGGTCTCGCCCTTCCCCCGCATGGCCGGTGCCGCCTCGGCGATGAACGGCGTGCTGATGATGTCCATGGCCTTCCTCATCGGCGGCTGGCTGGGCCGCCACATGGACGGCACCGTCCGTCCGATGACCTACGGCATCTGGTTCTGGAGCGCGCTCCTGGCCCTGGTGGCCTGGACGCTGGTGCAGCGGCACGGAGAACTTCGTGAGAGCCGCGACCTGCGAAACGTCCCCGATGTCCCGAGCGCCTGACCCCACTCGCGGCGCGGCCCCGGCCTATGTCGCCCCGGCCTATGTCGCCCTGGCGGGCCCCACCGCCTGCGGCAAGACCGCCGCCGCCCTGGCGGTGGCCGCACGGCTGCCGGTGGAGATCGTGAGCGTGGACTCGGCCCTGGTGTACCGGGGCATGGACATCGGTACCGCCAAGCCCACCGCGGACGAACTCGCCCGCGCACCGCACCACCTGATCGACATCCGCGACCCGCGCGAGGCCTACAGCGCCGCCGAGTTCGCGGCCGACGCCGCGCGCCTGGTGCGCGAGATCCGCGCCCGCGGCGCCCTGCCCCTGCTGGTGGGGGGGACCATGCTGTACTTCAAGGCCCTGTTCGAGGGCCTGGCCCCCATGCCCGCGGCCGACCCGGCGGTGCGCGCCGCGCTCGACGCGCAGGCTGCGCAGCTCGGGTGGCCGGCGATGCATGCGCGCCTGGCCGAGGTCGACCCGGTCACCGCCGCGCGCCTCGCGCCCAATGACTCGCAGCGCATCCAGCGGGCGCTGGAGGTTTGGGAAATCTCGGGACGCCCCCTGAGTGCATGGCACAGCGGGCAGGCCGCCGCGGAAACGACCGGGCATGAGCCGCAGTCCCCGACCGCGCAAGCTACGGCGGACGCAGCCCCTGGCACCGCCACCTCGCCCTTGCCGCCTGGCCTCTTCCTCTCGATGGAGCCGGCCGACCGCGCCTGGCTGCATGAGCGCATCGCGCTGCGCTTCGACCAGATGCTGGCCCAGGGCTTCCTGGACGAGGTGCGCGTGCTGCGCGCCCGCGGCGACCTCAGGCCCGACATGCCCAGCATGCGCTGCGTGGGCTACCGCCAGGCCTGGGAGTGGCTGGACGCGCAGGCCTCGGGCCAGCCCCAGGCCCTGTCCCTGCTGCGCGAACGCGGCGTCGCCGCCACCCGGCAGCTGGCCAAGCGCCAGGTCACCTGGCTGCGCAGCATGGCGCAGCGGCAGGTCGTACCGGGCGACCAACCGGGTGCGATTGACAAGGTGCTGCGGGCCGTCGAGGCGGCCTGGGTCATGATCGAACGACAAGGTCCGAAAGGCCCGAAAGACCCGCATGACTGACCCGGCACGCAAAGAATCCGGCAGACCCCGCGAGGCCGCGGAGCGCATCGCCGCTACCGTTGGCGCCGACAGCCCGCCCGTGCTCGAGGCCCAGGGCCTGGCCAAGCGCTATGGCGAGGCCACCGTGTTCGAGCACGCCTCGCTCACGGTTTCGCCCGGCGAGTTCGTCGCCAT
>CAZCTU010000250.1:0-3093 GCA_964501495.1 uncultured Ramlibacter sp. | reverse complement strand
GTGATCGAAAGCCAGGGACTTGCCCCGCATCTTCTTGACGATGCTGTAGATGTGCTTCGGACGCCCCGCCACCTGCGCATGCAGGCCCTGGGCGCGCAGCTCCGCCTCGACCTGGGCGCGCACCTGCTCCATGTAGGCCTCGCGCTCTACCCGCTTCTCGTCGAGGAGGCGGGCGACCTGCTTGTAGGTGTCGGGCTCGAGGAAGCGGAAGGCCAGGTCCTCCAGCTCCCACTTCACCTGCCAGATGCCCAGGCGGTTGGCCAGGGGCGCGAACACCTCCAGCGACTCGCGCGCGACCTGCGCGGGCGGATGGCGCTTCTGCGCGGCGAACCAGCGCAGGGTCTGCAGGCGCGACGCCAGGCGCAGCATCACGACCCGCAGGTCGCGCGAGAAGGCCAGCAGCATCTTGCGCACGTTCTCGGCCTGGTCGGCCGCCTCGCCGCTGGCGGCCTGGCGCTGCACCGCCACCAGCTGGTTGGTCTGCACCGCGAGGTCGGCGTAGCTCTCGCCAAAGCCCTTGGCGATGGCCTCCTGCGGCTTGGCCAGCATGGGGCAGGCGTAGACCAGGTAGCTGGCCGCCTGCATCGCCTCGGAGCCGCCCATGCGGCCCAGGATGGCGGCCACCGCGTCGGCGTGGGCCAGCATGTTCTCGCCGGTGTCCAGGCTCTCGTGAGCAATCAGGGGCTCGGCGAAGGCGCGGGCACGCGCCAGGGCGTCGGCCTGGCGCGGCAGCGACTCCTCGGCGGCGGCGACCACGCCAGCCAGGGCGGGGTCGTCGGCAAACGCATCCTCGCGGGTCTTCAAGGCGTCTCAGTCCTCTGCGAGCAGGAAGGAGGTCACCACCTCGACCTGGTTGCCTGCGACCAGGGTGGGCGCATGGCCCACGCCAGCGAACTCGACCACCCGCGCCTTCGGGCCGCGTTCGGCCATGGCCTGCGCGGTGGCGGGCGTGAGCAGGTCGGACTCGGCGCCCCGCAGCAGCAGCGTGGGCGCGGTGATCCGCTCGTACAGGGCCCAGACCACCGGCTCGGCCTCGCGCAAGGTCTGCTCGGTGGCCGCGCGCACCGGCACCGCGATCGCCGGGTCGTAGTGCAGGGTGAATCCCCCGCCCTGTTCCGGCGGCAGGGGCCGCAGCATGGGCTTGGTGAGGGCCAGCCACTGCTCGGGCGTGTGCGGGCCAAAGGTGGCGGAGACCGCCCAGAGGGCGCGCGCGGCGGCCTCTTCACTCGGGAACTGCACCGGCTGGCCGAGGTAGCCCTGGATGCGACGGATCGATTCCCACTGGGTGACCGGGCCGACGTCATTGAGGACCAGACGGTGCAGGGGGACAGGCAGGGGCAGGCCCGGGCTGCCGAAAAGCACCATACCGATCAGCCCCCCCATGCTGGTGCCGACCCAGCCCAGGCGGCCGATGGGCGCCTCCTGGTGCAGGGACTGCAGCAGGGTAAGCATGTCGCCGGCGTAGGTCGGCGGCACGTAGTGCTGCGGGTCTGCCAGCCACTGGCTCTTGCCGCGGCCGGCGATGTCGGGGCAGACCACCCGCAGTGGCCGCCCCCGGGCCTGGGCGGCGTCCAGCAGGGCGCGGGCGAGCACGTCGAAGTCGCGCCCCTGGCGGCCGAGACCGTGCACGCAGACCACCAGGTCGGCGGCGTCTGAGGGGCCCCACTGCCACCAGGCCATGCGGTGGGGACCGGCAGGGCCCTCGCAGAGGATGTCGCGCAGCTGGGGTTCAGACATGGTGCAGGCCCTCCGGACGGGGAGAGGAAAAAGGCGATACTTGCCGGATCGTTGTTTGTTTTGACTGCGAAGCGGGGCGGCGGGAGGACTCTCTCCCCACCCGTTCACCGGATCGTACTGGATAGGAGTTCCTCATGCTCAAAGGCAAGACCGCCCTCGTCACCGGATCCACCAGCGGCATCGGCCTCGGGATCGCCAAGGCCCTGGCCCGCCAGGGCGCCCACATCGTCCTCAACGGCTTCGGCGACCACACCGGGCCCGAGGCCGAGGTGCAGGCGCTGGGGGTGCAGACCGCCTTCCACGGCGCCGACATGAGTAAGCCCGCCGAGATCGAGGCGATGATGAAGTTCGCCGCGGAGCGCTTCGGCCGGGTCGACATCCTCGTGAACAACGCCGGCATCCAGCACGTGGCCCCGGTGCAGGACTTTCCGCCCGAGCGCTGGGACGCGATCATGGCGATCAACCTCTCCAGCGCCTTCCACACCAGCCGCCTGGCCCTGCCGGCCATGCGCGCGGCCAACTGGGGCCGCATCATCAACGTCGCCTCGGTGCACGGCCTGGTGGCCTCGGCCGAGAAGTCGGCCTACGTGGCGGCCAAGCACGGCATCGTCGGTCTGACCAAGGTGATCGCCCTGGAAAACGCCACCACCGGCGTGACCTGCAACGCCATCTGCCCGGGCTGGGTGCTCACGCCCCTGGTGCAGAAGCAGGTCGACGCCAAGGCCGCCGCCAACGGCTGGAGCAACGAGGAAGCCACCCGCCAGCTCCTGGGCGAGAAGGAGCCCTCGATGCAGTTCACCACCCCTGAGGAACTGGGCGAGCTGGCGGTCTTCTTCTGCTCGCCCGCCGGCAACAATGTGCGCGGCGCGGCCTGGAACATGGACGGCGGCTGGGCGGCGCAATAAGGCCAGACGAGGCCAGACTTGGCCAGACGAAGGCAGATTCGCGGCCCGGGTGAATATGGCCGAGCCGAAAACTATGTAAGCGTCGGTGAAATTGGGGCGCTGGGCTCGCGGAAGCTGCAACATCCGGCTAAAAATCGAGACTGTTACAAGCCGGATCCCCCCATGAGCCCTGCCCTCCCCCGCACCGACAAGATCCTGGTCGTCGACGACGACGCCCGCATCCGCGACCTGCTCCGGCGCTACCTCACGCAGGAAGGCTTCGAGGTGATCCTGGCCGAGGACGGCAAGGCCCTTAATCGCATCATGCTGCGCGAGTCGGCCGACCTGATCGTCCTCGACCTCATGATGCCCGGCGAGGACGGCCTGTCCATCTGCCGGCGTCTGCGGGCGGCCAATGACCGCACCCCCATCATCATGCTCACCGCCAAGGGCGAGGACGTGGACCGCATCG
>CAZCTU010000249.1:0-3112 GCA_964501495.1 uncultured Ramlibacter sp. | reverse complement strand
CGACCGGGCCGCCGTCGATGCGGCTGACCGCCACGGTCGCCGCGCGCGGGCGCATGCCCTTGACCGGCCACTGCGAGAAGCGGGTCGGGTCGCGGGCGATGTCGTTGTCGGCGAAGACCTTGCCGTCGGCCCGCTTGGGCGCGTTCGGATGATTGCCGATCTCGCCCGGGTGCTGCACGTTGACGAACACCGTGCGGCGGTCCGGCGTGAAGGTGATACCGGTGATCTCGCAGCCCGAGGGGCCCACCAGGAAACGGCGGATCTCGGCCGTGGCCGGGTCGGCCACCAGCATCTGGTTATTGCCCATGCCGGCGAAGTCGCCCACGTTGCCGTAGTTGCCGTCGGTCTGGATCCACATGCGGCCGAAGCGGTCGAAGGCCAGGCCGTCCGGGCTGTTGAACAGGTTGCCGGCGTTGATGTTGGCCGAGGGCGCGCGCGCGCCGGCCACGCCAGGCTGGCCGGCCAGGGCGAACAGGTCCCAGGTGAAGGACAGGGCGGTGGCGTCGCCGCCGCCCTCGTTCCAGCGCAGGATGTGGCCCCAGACGTTGTTGGCGCGCGGGTTGGCTTCGTCCACCGGCGGCCGGGCCGAGCCGGCGGCGGTGCTGCCGTCGGCCTTGTTCGCGGACCCGTTGTCGTCGCTGCGGCGGTTGTTGTTGGTGAGGGTCAGGTACACCTCGCCCGGCTTGCGCGGGTTGGCCGCCACCCACTCGGGACGGTCCATCATCGTGGCGCCGACGCGGTCGGCGGCCTGCCGCGCGCGCAGCAGCACATCGCCCTGGTCCTGGAAGCCGTTGGCCGCCGTCAGACCATGCTGGCCAAACACCAGCGGAATCCAGGTGCCGCCGCCCATGCGGTCACCGGCCACGCCGCCGGCGTCGAGCTTCGCGGCGTACAGCGTGCCCTCGGAAAGCAGCTCGCGGTTGTAGGCGCTGTGCGGGTTGCGCCGGTCGAAGCGGCCGGCGGAGACGAACTTGTACAGGTACTCGTTGCGCTCGTCGCAGCCCATGTAGACCACCACCTGGCCGTTGGGGGCGATCACCAGCTCGGCGTTCTCGTGCTTGAAGCGGCCCAGGGCAGTGCGCTTGACCGGCTGCGCCTCCGGGTTGAACGGGTCGATCTCGACCACCCAGCCGAAGCGATTGGGCTCATTGGGCGTGGCGTTGAGGTCGAAGCGGGCATCGGCCGTGTGCCACTGGTAGCCGAAGCCGTCCTTGGCAAGGCCATAGCGGCTCTCCAGGGCGGAGGGCTTGCGCTCGCCGTTCCAGCCGAAGTAGCCGTTGAAGTTTTCCTCGCAGGTGAGGTAGGTGCCCCAGGGCGTGCGGCCGCCGCCGCAGTTGTTGAGGGTGCCGCGCACGGTGCGGCCCTCCGGGTCGGCGGCGGTGCGCAGGAGGGGCTGGCCGGCGGCCGGGCCCTGCAGGGTGATGGGGGTGTTGCCATGGATGCGGCGGTTGAAGCGGGACGCCTTGACATGCTCCCACTCGCCCCGGGCGTTGCGCCTGACGTGCACCACGCTCACGCCGTGGGCCGCCTGGGCCTTGCGCGCCTTCTCGGCGGTGAAGGGCTTCATCCAGTGCGCCGGGTCGCTGTCGGGCGCGTAGAAGTACTCGGGGTTGATGTACTCGTGGTTCATCACCAGCAGGCCTTCGTCGCTGCGGTCGCCGAAGCCGTTGCGGGCGGCGTTGAAGCCGAAGAACTCGATGGCATCGTGGTTGTCGCCCATCTGCCGTTCCTGTTCGGCGGCGGTGTTGCTGGCGTCGGGCTTGAAGGCGGGGCCCCGGGCGTCAATGGGCTCGCCCCAGGGCAGCATGGGAACGGCGCGGTAGCCGGCGGGGACGACCACTTCGTCCGCCGAGGAGGCAGCCACGGCTTCGAAGCCGAGCATGCGCTCGGCCGGCGCAGCGGCCTTGGCCGTGGCCGCGACGGCGGTGGACACGGCCGTCATGCCGGAGAGGAAGGGGACGGCGGCGGCGCCCAGGCCGGCCTTCAGCAGGCGGCGCCGGGAGGGCTGGAGGGCGACCGCGCGCTCGACGATGTCGTGCAGGTGGTCGTGGGTGCTGGGGTTGGAGAGGTCGTCGTCGCGAAGGGTGTGGGACATGGCTTTGAACAGTGGTCGGGGACCGCAGCGGTCCGGTGCGCCGCGTCAGCCGCGGCCCTTGCATTGTTCAAGCTGAATATGACAAGCCGAAGTCGCCTGAGGTCGATGCCTGCCCCGGTGCCTGTGCCGATGCCTGTGCCGGCGGGCACCCAGACCGCCTCCCCTTGCCCCGCCCGGGCACGGCCGCCTCCCGCCTCAGGCAGGCTGGATCGCCTTGGCCAGCCGCTCGGCACAGGCCTGGGCCTGCCCGGCGTCCTTCGCCTCCACCATCACCCGCACCAGGGGCTCGGTCCCGCTGGCGCGAATGAGGAGCCGGCCCTTGCCGGCGAGTTCCGCCTCGACCTCGGCGCGGGCCGCAGCCAGACGCGGGTCGCCCTCCCAGGCCTGGCCCGGGGCCAGGCGGACGTTGATCAGGACCTGCGGGAAAAGCGTGACGCCCTCCAGCATCTGGCCCAGGGTCTGGCCGCTGCGGGCGCAGGCCTTGAGCACCTGCAGCGCGCTCACCAGGCCGTCGCCGGTGGTGTGCTTGTCCAGCGCGAGCAGGTGGCCCGAGCCCTCCCCGCCCAGCAGCCAGCCGCGGCTGTCCAGTTCTTCCAGCACATAGCGGTCGCCGACCTTGGCGCGCACGAACTCGACGCCGCGCGCGCGCAGGGCCAGTTCCACCGCCATATTGGTCATGAGCGTGCCCACGACACCAGGCACCGCCTCGCCGCGCGCCAGGCGGTCGATCGTCATCAAGTACAGCAGCTCATCGCCGTTGAACAGGCGTCCCTGGGCGTCGACCATCTGCAGGCGGTCGGCGTCGCCGTCGAGGGCGATGCCCAGGTCGGCGCCGCGCTCCTTCACCGCCGCCACCAGCGCCTCGGGATGGGTGGCGCCCACGCCCTGGTTGATGTTGAGGCCGTCGGGCGCGCAGCCGATGCTGTGCACCTCCGCCCCCAGTTCGTGAAAGACCAGCGGGGCGATGTGGTAGGCCGCGCCATGCGCCGCATCGACCACGATCTTCATCTTGCGCAG
>CAZCTU010000248.1:0-3112 GCA_964501495.1 uncultured Ramlibacter sp. | reverse complement strand
CGAGGCGCCTCTGGCCCGCGTGAGCACGGTCGAGGCGAAGACCGAGGGCGACCAGTTCACCGTCACCATCCGCCTGCCGATGCAGCGGCCCGACTGCGTGGTGCGAACGCTGCCGCCGTCGCCCCCGCCCTCCCAGGAGCCGACCGACGCCGGTGCCTCGTCGGCCTATTCCACGCTGGCGCCGTACTCGCCGCCCAATTCGGTGCCTGGCCCTGGGCCTATCCCCGCACCCAATCCTGCGCCTTATTCCGGGCAGACCGCCCGGGACACGGGCATCAACTGAGTAGCCGAGACCCACCGATGACGCGGACTCTCCCCATCGCCCTGGCCACCCTCCTGGGGCTCCTGGCCACTGCCGCCGGCGCGCAGACGCTGCGCGAGGAGGCGGCCCTTTTCGACAAGCCCGACGGCGCGCCGCAGGGCGCCAGGCTCAAGGCGGCCACGCCGCTCAAGCTCCTCAAGCGCCAGGGCTTCTGGGTCGAGGTCGACGCCGGCGGCAAGAGTGGCTGGCTCAAGGTGTCCTCGGTGAGCTTCGCCGGCGCCAGCGGCCCGGTGGCCATCGACACCGGCCGCATGGGCACCGGCAACATCGTGGCCACCTCGGCGGCCCGCGGCCTGTCGGCCAAGGACCTGCTCGAAGGCAAGCCCAACCTCGAAGAGGTCGCCAGGCTCGAAGCCCTGTCGCTCGATGCCAGCGGCGTGGCCGCCTTCCGCGCCCAGGGCGGGGTGCAGCCGGCCTCCAACGTCACGGCGCTGGCGGCTCCGCGTCAGGTGGCCAACGCGGGCAATGCCGCGGGAACGCCCGCGGGTTCCAACGCGCCGGCCGGTGCCAATGCGCCTGCAGCCGCTGGCAAGAAGAAGGGTGACGATGACTGGTAAGCCGTTTCAACGCGCCGCGCTGGCGCTGGCTCTCGTGGGAGCTACTTTTGCTGTCCATGCGCAAAGTGACGAGGAAAAGGTCGGCAGGGCCGCCGCCGCCCAGGTGCTGGGCGCCGCGCAGCTGCTGCCCGCGCCCGAGGCGCAGCGCTACCTGAACCTGGTGGGACAGTCCGTCGCCCAGTACGGCGGGTCCAACTACAAGTGGCGCTTCGGCGTGGTGCGCTCGGACGCGATCAACGCCTTCGCCATGCCGGGCGGCTACATCCTGGTGTCCTCGGGCCTGCTCAAGCTCCTCACCAGCGAGGACGAGCTGGCCTTCGTGCTGGCGCACGAAGTGGCCCACGTCACCCGCCGTCACCACTACCAGGTGGTGCAGCGCCAGCGCCTGGCCGAACAGGCCGCCAGGGGCCTGCAGGCGGTCTCGCAGGATGGGGACACCGCGAAGCTGGCCCAGGCCAGCGGACAGATCTATGCGCGCGGCCTGGACAAGGGCGCCGAGTTCGAGTCCGACCGCCTGGGCGCCGAGTTCATGGCCCGCGCCGGATACGACCCGGCCGCGGTGCTGGGCGTGCTGGAGGCGCTGCAACGCTTCAAGGGTGAGGACCCGCGCGCGGCGCTGCTCTTTTCCACCCACCCGTCGCCCGCCGATCGGATGGAAGCCCTGATGCAATCGGGCATCGACCGGCTGCCGCGACCCACCGCTGCGGCCACGCCGGGGCGTGTCAACCGCTTCCGGGTGTTCCAGCAGGCGCTATGACGCGGGCGCCGGGGCTCCGGCGCACACCGCTTCACCCGTGCGAGTCGCCGAGGCCGACCAGGCAGGCGCGCTGCGGGACGGGCCTTCGGACCGGATCGCCGATACTCCCCCCTCGATCAGAGAGGGTGATGTGATTTCTGAAAAGAGCGAGGAGTCGGGCCGCATACGTGCCGCTGTCATCGGCGCCGGCCCGGCCGGCCTGATGGCCGCCGAGGCGATGGCCGAGGCAGGCCTCGAGGTGCATGTCTATGACGCCATGCCCTCGGCCGGCCGCAAGTTCCTGCTTGCCGGCCGCGGCGGCCTCAACCTCACCCACTCCGAATCGCTCGACCAGTTCCTCACCCGCCTGCGCCCCTGTGTGCCGGCGCTCGAGGCGATGGTGCGCGCCTTCACGCCCGACGTGCTGCGCGCCTGGGCTGCCGACCTGGGGGTGACCACCTTCGTCGGCACCTCGGGCCGTGTCTTTCCCACCGACATGAAGGCCGCGCCCCTGCTGCGGGCCTGGCTGCATCGCCTGCGGGCGGCCGGCGTGCAGTTCCACATGCGGCATCGCTGGCAGGGGTGGGACGGAGAAGGGCGCCTGGGCTTCGACACGCCCGACGGCCTCCGGGCCGTCACCTGCGAGGCCGTGGTGCTCGCCCTCGGCGGCGGCAGCTGGGCGCGCCTGGGCTCCGACGGCGCCTGGGTGCCGGTGCTGCGTGAGGCGGGGGTCGAGGTCCATCCGCTGCAACCCTCCAACTGCGGCTTCGACGTCGCGGGCGGCTGGACGCCTTTCTTCACCGAACGCCACGCCGGGCAGCCGTTCAAGTCTGTCGCCATTGCCTTCGGCGGCCAGCGCAAGAAGGGCGAGTTCGTCGCCACGGCCACGGGCGTGGAGGGCAGCCTCGTGTACGCCTTCTCGGCCGACCTGCGCGAGGCGATCAACCGCGAGGGGCAGGCCACCTTCCTGCTGGACCTGCTGCCCGATCGCAGCGAGGTCGACGTGCTGCGCGAGGTGTCGCACCCGCGCGGATCGCGGTCGCTGTCGAGCCACCTGAAAGGGCGGCTCGGGCTGGAGGGCATCAAGATGGCCATCCTGCATGAGCGCCTCTCACGCGAGGACATGCACGATGCGGCGAAGCTGGCCGCGGCGATCAAGGCGCTGCCGATCACCCTGTCCGCGCCCCGCCCGATCGACGAGGCGATCAGCAGCGCCGGCGGCGTGGCCTGGGCGGCGCTCGACAAGGGGTTGATGCTGCGGGGACGCCCCGGCGTCTTCTGCGCCGGGGAGATGCTTGATTGGGAGGCCCCGACCGGTGGCTACCTGCTCACCGCCTCGATGGCATCGGGCCGGGCGGCGGGGGAAGGTGCGGCGCGATGGATGCGCAGATCGGACGGCCAAGCCCAGGACCCGGACGACGTACGTCAATAGAAGGGGAGGAAAGTTGACGAGCCTTACCCCCGGCACTGGCTCCACAGTTAGGGCTGCTTGGTTCC
>CAZCTU010000247.1:0-3114 GCA_964501495.1 uncultured Ramlibacter sp. | reverse complement strand
CTGCATGCTGCAGAGCTTCCACCAGAGCGGCGAGCAGTTCGAGATCCTGTTCAACGGCGCCAAGTACAAGTCGCTGCCGACCGAACTGAAGTCCATCATCGACTACGCGGTGCAGGCCTCCAGCGCGGACATGAGCTGGAAGGCGATCGACCGCAATTCGCAGGACTACATCGAACTCAAGACCAAGGACAAGGTCAAGTTCTACAAGACCCCGGACAGCATCCTGCAGGCGCAGCTCAACGCCTGGGACAAAGTGACCGCGGAGAAGGCCAAGGAGAACGCGATGTTCAAGAAGGTCATGGACTCCCAGCGCGCGTTCGCGCAGCGTGCGGGCTCATGGCAAAACGACTACATGGTCGACTTCAAGATGGCCTGGAACCGCTACTTCCGCCAGCCGGCCAAGAAGGCCTGAGCGCTGACGTGATGCGCGCCTGAAGCGCATCAGGGCCACCGGGACAGAACCGGTGGCCCTTTTTCGTAAAGAACCAAGCGGCCTTCGGCCGCGGGAGGAACAATGAAAAACATACTGCTGGCAGTGGATCGGGCATCCACTCGCCTCGGCCAGGCCTTCGCCTGGCTGATCGTCCTTCTGACCTGCCTGATCGCCTGGGAGGTCTTTTCCCGCTACGTGCTGAACGCGCCTCACGACTGGTCGCTCGACGCCCAGATCCAGATGTACGGGACGCTGTTCATGCTGGCCGGCGCTTACACCCTGGCCAAAAACGGCCACGTGCGTGGGGACGTCCTTTATGGGTTCTTCCGGCCGCGGACGCAGGCCTGGATCGACCTGGTCCTCTATGTGCTGTTTTTCCTGCCCGGCATCGTGGCCCTGACCTGGGCCGGCTGGAGCTTCGCCCAGGAGTCACTGGCGATCCGCGAGAGCACCTTCTCCGCGACGCCGCTGCCCCTATACCCCTTCAAGTTCATGATCCCGCTGTCAGGCCTGATGCTGTTGCTTCAAGGCCTGGTCGAGATCGTGCGCTGCGTGCAGTGCATCCAGGCGGGCGAATGGCCCTCGCGCGAGGAGGACGTCGAGGAAGTCGACGTCGACAAGCTCAAGGAAATGGTCAAGGCGGAAAGCGTCGACGGCCTCGGAACCCCGGGAGGCGCACGATGATCCGCATTCGCAAGGAACTCTGGTTCGGCTTCTCGCTGATGGCCCTGATCATCCTGGCCACGCTGGGAATGCTGGTGTCCGTCGAAAAGATCACCAATGGCCACCTGGGCCTGACCATGCTGGCCCTGGTCGTGGTGGCCATCATGCTCGGCTTCCCGACTGCCTTCACCCTCATGGACATGGGCATGATCTTCACCTGGCTGGCCTACGAAGAAGACACCGGCAAGACGCTCACGCTGATGGTGCAGTCGGCCTTCAAGGTCATGGGCAATGACGTCCTGATCTCGATCCCGCTGTTCGTCTTCATGGGCTACCTGGTCGAACGGGCCAACCTGATCGACAAGCTGTTCCGAAGCCTGCACCTGGCCCTGGCCCGGGTGCCGGGCTCGCTGGCGGTGGCCACCCTGTTTACCTGCGCGGTGTTTGCCACCGCCACCGGCATCGTCGGGGCGGTGGTGACGCTGATGGGCCTGCTGGCGCTGCCACAAATGCTCAAGGGCGGGTATGACATCAAGGTGTCGGCCGGCGCCATCACGGCCGGCGGCTGCCTGGGCATCCTGATCCCGCCCTCCGTCATGCTGATCGTCTACGGCGCGACGGCCGGTGTGTCGGTGGTGCAGCTTTATGCGGGCGCCTTCTTCCCCGGCCTGATGCTGGCGGGCCTGTACGTGATCTACGTCGTGATCCTCGCCAAGCTCAAGCCGAACCTGATGCCTCCGCTGTCCGCGGAGCAGCGCTTCGTGCCGCTGCCGGCACCGCTGCAGCGCGTGTCCGAGCGCGTGTCGCGCCTGGCCCTGCCTGGCCTGCTGCGTGGCGGCTCGGTGGCCCAGGCAGAGCCTGGCTTCATGCGCCGCCAGTTGGTGGTGACGCTGCTGCCCGCGCTCTGCTTCCTGCTTGTGGCCGGCGCCGCCTGGCACCTGAACACCCGGCCCGTCGCCAGCGACATGCAGCCGGTGGCCGCCAGCGGCGACGGCGTGGCCGAGCCTGCGGGCGCCGAGTCCGGCGCCCAGGCACCGGGCGGGCTGGCCGAGCCGGCCGCTGCGTCCGCGGGTGTCCAGGAGCCCCCCGGCGCGGCGTCCGGCGGCCTGGCTGAGCCTCCCGGGGCAGCAGGCGGGTTGTCCGAACCGCCGGGATCCGGCGGCCTGTCCGAGCCCCCGGGCACCCTGAAGGAACCGGTGGCCGCCTCGGGCGGCGTGCAGGAGCCGCCCGAGGCGGCCACGGCCGAAGGCAAGGACGCTGCCACCGGCAACGCCCAGGCCAGCGCCGCACAGACCCCGGCTCTCGAGCGCACCCCGGCCACCAACGGCTACTGGATTGGCCTGGCGGTGGGCGCGGTGGCCCTGGCAGCCCTCTACGCGATCCTGACCTTCCAGCGCCTCGAGATCTTCAAGATGCTGCTGGCGAGCTTTTTCCCGCTGGTGATCCTGATCCTCGCGGTGCTGGGCTCGATTGTGCTGGGCCTGGCCACGCCGACGGAAGCGGCAGCGGTGGGCGCTTTCGGAGGCTACCTCCTGGCCGCCATCTACGCCGTCATCAACAAGCGGGGCGAGAGCCGAGGTCGCATCTTCAGCGCCTGGCTGCTGCTCTGGTCGCCGGCACTGGCGGCCATCGTCTGGTTCATCCTGCGTGACCAGGGGATGGCGCTGCCGCCGGTGCCGATGGTCCTGGGCACCGTGGGCGCGATCGGCGTCCTGGTCTGGCTCCTGCTGGCCTACCGGCAGTCGGGCCTGCAAACCGAGGTCAAGGAGTCCGTGCTGCTCACGGCCAAGACCAGCGCCAGGTGTGCTGGCTGTTCGTCGGCAGCGCGATCTTCTCCGCCGCCTTCGCCCTGCTGGGCGGCCAGGAGCTGGTCGAGCGCTGGGTGATGTCGATGAACCTCACCAAGATCGAGTTCCTGATCCTGTCCCAGGTGATCATCTTCATCCTGGGCTGGCCGCTGGAATGGACCGAGATCATCGTGATCTTCATGCCGATCTTCATCCCGCTGCTGGACAACT
>CAZCTU010000246.1:0-3116 GCA_964501495.1 uncultured Ramlibacter sp. | reverse complement strand
TCTCGGCCAGGATGTAGACGCCGTGCAGCTGCGCGATGGCGCGGCCCAGGGGCCACTCGCCTTCGGGCAGGGGCTGGGAGGTCATGCCCTCCGCGCCAGGGGTGGGCATCCAGGCACTGGCGGTAGCCGTAGCCCACCCGCCGGCCGTGTCGGCCGGCAGGCCGGGGTCTGCATCGGCGGTCCGGTCGCCCGTGGCTTGCCACAGCAGGCCCAGGTCCCGCACCGGCACACCCGCGCTCTCGGGTCGCGGCGCGAAGGCCATGCCGGCCTGCGACCAGCGCTGCGCGGCAAAGGAATCGTTCGTTGCGCCGCCCCCGACATCGGCCGAAGGCGCAGCCGATGCCCAGCCCCCGAGCGCAGGCGCCTCGCCGGCGAGCGCCGCGCGCGAGGCGGCCAGGGCCTGGTCCACCGCATGACGCACCACCTGGTGCACCGCACGGCCGTCTCGGAAGCGCACCTCGATCTTGGTCGGGTGCACGTTCACGTCGACCTGGGCGGGGTCGATGGAGAGGGACAGCACATAGACCGGCTGCCGCTGGCCGTGCAGCACGTCCTCGTAGGCGCTGCGCACCGCATGGCCGATGACCTTGTCCCGCACATAGCGGCCATTGACGTAGGCGTACTGGTGGTCGGCGCGCGAGCGCGCGATGTCGGGCACGCCGGCGCGGCCGGTCACCCGCAGCGGCCCGGCCTGCCACTCCACCGCCACGCTGCCTTCGAGGAAGTCGGCGCCGAGCACGTCGGCCATGCGCTGGCTCGGGTCGGCGGCGGGGCGCCATTGTTCGACCAGCTTGCCCTCGTGCCAGACCGCGAAGCCCACCTCGGGCCGGGCCAGGGCGTGGCGGCGCACCGCCTCCAGGCAGTGGGCCAGCTCGGTGGCGTCGGTCTTGAGAAACTTGCGCCGCGCGGGGGTGCTGAAGAACAGCTCCTTCACTTCCACCGTGGTGCCGGTGGCGCGGGCCGCGGGGCGCAGCTCGCCGCTGCGGCCGTCGAGCGCGAAGCCGCTGGCCGCGCCCTCGGTGCGGGAGAGGAGGGTGAGCTCGCTCACCGAGGCGATGGCGGCCAGGGCCTCGCCGCGAAAGCCCATGGTCGCGACCGACTCCAGGTCGACCAGCGAGCTGATCTTGCTGGTGGCATGGCGCTTGAGGGCGACGGAGAGCTCCTCGCGCGCAATGCCGCAGCCATCGTCTTCCACCGAAACCAGGCGCGCGCCGCCAGCGGCGAGCCGCACGGTGACCTGGCGGGCACCGGCGTCGAGCGCGTTGTCCACCAGCTCGCGCACCACCGAGGCGGGCCGCTCGATCACCTCGCCGGCGGCGATCTGGCTGATCAGCTCGTCGGGCAGTTCGCGGATCGGGCGGCGGCCGTTGGCCTGCGGGAGGGAGGGCTGGCTGGGAATCACCGGTCGATTCTAGGCCGCGGGCCACTCCGGTCCTGTCCCCGGCGCGGCCCCGGCGCCGGCGCGCGACCGGCCCGGATCGCACATCCTCCCGGGGCCGTCAGGGGCAGGGCGCCGGAGATAATCCCGGCGATGGAACCTCTTGCCTTGCTCCTGGACTTCATCCTCCACGTCGACCGCTACCTGGGCGACTTCGTCCGCGACTACGGCACCTGGGTCTACCTGCTGCTGTTCGCGGTGGTCTTTGTCGAGACCGGCCTGGTGGTCATGCCCTTCCTGCCCGGCGACTCCCTGCTGTTCGTGGTGGGCGCGCTGTGCGGCGCAGGCCACATGGACTACGGCGTGGCGGTGGCGGTGCTGCTCGTGGCGGCCATCCTGGGCGACCAGTGCAACTACCTGATCGGGCGCAGCGTCGGGCCCCGCGTCTTCCGCTGGGAGCAGTCGCGGTTCTTCAACCGCAAGGCCTTCCTGCAGGCCCATGCCTTCTACGAGAAGCACGGACCGGTGACCATCATCGTCGCCCGCTTCCTGCCCTTCATCCGCACCTTCGCGCCCTTCGTGGCCGGCGTCGCCGAGATGGACCGGGCGCGCTTCACCCTGTTCAACGTGGTGGGCGGCGTGCTGTGGGTGGTGGGCCTGTGCACCGCCGGCTATTTCCTGGGCGAATTGCCCTGGGTCAAGGAGAACCTCGACAAGATCATCTGGGCCCTGATCCTGGGGCCCGGCCTGCTGGCCCTGGCCGGCGGCTGGCGGGCCCGGCGACAAGAGGCACAGGCGCAGGGGGAGCGCTGACCCGGCTGGTTGCGGCTCATGGCTGGCGCTGAGATACTGTATGAATGAACAGTCTTTCACGCGCGTCATCCCGGGGCCATCCGAGCCTCCCCGGCGAGGTGGCCATTCCGCTCTCGGCCCTCAAGGGGCGCGGCGCGGCCTCCCGGCTGGCGCATCGCTTCCAGGCCGAGGACCGGCAGGCCTTTGACGATGGCTGGAGCACCCTGGAGGCGGGCCGGGCCCTGGCGGGTGAGGCAGCCCCCCCGGCCACCGAGCTGACCTGGGAGCTCGCGCGCAGCGCGCTCAGCTTCAACGAATCCCCCGACCTCTTCTTCGACCGCGCCCTCAACCCCTACCGCGGGTGCGAGCACGGCTGCATCTACTGCTACGCCCGGCCGACCCACAGCTACCTCCATCTCTCGCCGGGGCTGGACTTCGAAACCAAATTGATCGCCAAGGGCAACATCGCCGAGGTGCTGCGGCAGGAGCTGGGACGGCGCGGCTACCGTCCGGGCGTCATTGCCCTGGGCTCGGCGACCGATGCCTACCAGCCGGTCGAGCGCGAGCTGCGGCTCACGCGCGCGGTGCTGGAGTTGCTGCGCGAAACCTCGCACCCGGTGAGCCTCGTCACCAAGTCCGCCGGGGTGGAGCGCGACATCGACCTGCTGGCTCCGATGGCGCGCGAAGGCCTGGTCTCGGTCTTCGTCACCGTGACCACGCTCGACCCGGTGCTGGCCCGCCAGCTCGAGCCGCGCGCGGCCGCGCCGCACCGGCGCCTGCGCACCATCCGCACCCTGGCCGAGGCCGGCATTCCGGTGGGCGTGAGCCTGGCGCCGCAGATCCCCTTCCTCAACGACGACATGGAGCAGGTGATGGAAGCGGCCGCGGAGGCGGGCGCGCACCACGCCTTCTACCAGGCCCTGCGCCTGCCCTGGGAGGTGGCGCC
>CAZCTU010000245.1:0-3141 GCA_964501495.1 uncultured Ramlibacter sp. | reverse complement strand
GCACGTGGTGGGCAAGATGAAGAAGTCGGTGATGAACCAGCGCGCCAGGGAGATGGCGGAGACGCCGATGACCTTCTACCGGACCCGGCCCTGAGGCGGGCAGGCTCGGAGTTCCGGCCGCGATCGCGCCGCGGTCATGCCGACCTCGGCGTGACCTCCTCGGCGATCCGATCGGCGATGGTCTGCTCGGCGGTCTTGATTTCGTAGGCGGTCTGCAGGTTCATCCAGGTCTGGACGTCGCCGCCGAAGAATCGCACCAGCCGCATCGCGGTGTCGACGGTGATGCCGCGCCGCTCCAGGACGATGTCGTTGACGCGGGAAGGCGGAACCTTCAGGGCCTGCGCCAGCGCGTGCGGGCTCATGCCCAGGGGCATGAGATAGTCTTCACGCAGCACCTCGCCCGGATGGACAGGGCGCATGCGGTTGGTCGGGGCGGACTGGGCCATGCTGTACTCCTTGCTTCAGTGGTAGTCCACGATTTCCACGTCACGGACGCCATCCGGCGACCAGACGAAACACAGCCGGAACTGGTCATTGATCCGGATGCTGTACTGACCCTTCCGGTCGCCCTTGAGCGCCTCCAGGCGGTTGCCGGGAGGCACCCGAAGCGCCTCGAGGGTTGCAGCACTGTCAAGCTGCTGCAGCTTGCGTTCCACTACGGTCGCCACATTCGCAAAACGGCGCCCCCGCTCGCCGGCGAACAGGGCCGCCGCATCCGGATCGAGGAAGGACAGGATCACCCGACAATGGTATACCGTTTACCGGTAAACGGCAAGGCGTTTGCGGCAAGCAGGCGATTCAGTCCGGCGCAACCCAGTCAAAGCAGCCCCGATAGGCATGCCAGGTGGCATGACCCAGCCAGGGCCCGACCAGCAGCAGCCCCAGGGCCCAGGGGAGCGCGAACGCCGCCAGCACCAGCGCCAGGATCAGCGCGCCCCAGGTGAAGAGCGCCAGGGGCCGTTCGGTGACCGCCTGGAAGCTGCCGATGGCAGCCGAGATGGCGTCGGTGTCCCGGTCCAGGATCATGGGGATGGACAGCGCGCAGCTGGCAAACACCAGGCCGGCGAACACGCCGCCCACCGCCAGGTAGGCGGCGACGAACTCCCAGTTCTTCGGGTTGAACACGGCGTCGAGCACGCTGGCGGTGGTGGGCACGCCGGTGTTGAAGAAGATGGCGAAGACCACCAGCGAGGCCCGGCCCCAGAGCAGCTCGAGCAGCAGCATGACCAGGATTAGCAGGCCCATGCTGCGCACATGCCCCATCCAGCAGGCGAGAGACGCCTCCAGGTCCTGAGGCAGTCCGGCTTCATGACGGCGGCTCACTTCATAGAGGCCCATGGCGAGGAAGGGCCCGACCAGGAAGCAGCCGGAGATGAAGGACAGGGTGTACTCCGGCGCCCGCAGGAAGATCGCCCCCAGCAGCCAGGCCATGAGCCAGAAGCAGACGCCGTAAAAGGCCGAGGTGAGGGGCGCGGCGCGCAGGTCGAGGGCGCCCCGCGCCAGCCATCGGAACGGATCGGTGAAGCCGACCGGCCGGAGTACGCGCCTGGCGGTCGGCGCGGAACGGGGGTCAGGCGTTGCAGGAATGTCCATCGATGAATCCATGCCCCATTGCAGCGCCTCCGCGCGCCAGGAGCCATCCGGTAGAACCCGCAACCCTCCGGGGGTGCTATCTTTTGAACGCCATGCGCCTCACGACCCGTCCATTCGCCGCACTCCTGTACATCGCCCTCTGCGGCGCCCTGCCCGCCTTGCAGCCCGCCTGGGCGGGGGAAACGCCGGAGTCCCCTGTAGCGGCCAAGGTGGCTGGGCTCTGGTGCGGAGAGGGTTTGCTCGCGTCCTACCGCCTGGAGCTGACCCAGCAGGCGCAGGAAGTCAGCGGGAAGATCCACCGCCGCGAACGGAGCTGGCCCATCGCGGGCCACCTCGAGGGAGCCCGCCTGACCACGGAGGACACGCCGGTCGGCAGCCTGGTCCTGGAGCGCCAGGGGGAACGTGAAGGCGCGGTGCTGCGCCTTGTGGGTGGCAAGGGCCCGGTGGCCCTGGCGGCCGGCACCCGTTTCACCGCCGCCAAGGGCGGAGACTGCGCCAAGGCCGACAAGACCTGATCGAACGGGGGCATCCTTCGCAGGCCCTGCCAGGACCACCCGCCGAAGCGGATGGCCCGGGCACGGCTCCAGGCGCGCCGGCCTGAAGCGCCTCGTCAGCCCACCCAGCGGCGCGCGTTGCGCCAGATGCGCAGCCAGGGGCTGAACTCGCTGGTGTCGCCGCCGGTCCAGGACATCTGGACGTTGCGGAACACCCGCTCCGGGTGCGGCATCATGGCCGTGAAGCGGCCATCCGCCGTCGTCACCGCGGTCAGGCCGCCGGGGCTGCCGTTGGGGTTGAAGGGGTAGGTCTCGGTCGGCTGGCCGTGGCCGTCGACGAAGCGCATCGCGCCGATGGCCTTGGCCGCGTCCCCGCGGCGGGCGAAATTGGCGAAGCCCTCGCCGTGGGCCACCGCGATCGGCAGGCGGCTGCCTTCCATGCCCTGGAAGAACAGGCTGGGTGACTTCAGCACCTCCACCTGCGACAGCCGCGCCTCGTAGCGCTCGCTGCGGTTGGTGGTGAAGCGCGGCCAGTCCTGCGCGCCGGGGATGATGTCGGCCAGTTCGGCCAGCATCTGGCAGCCGTTGCACACGCCCAGGCCGAAGGTGTCGCTGCGGCCGAAGAACTGCTGGAACTGCGCCGCGAGCGGCTGGTTGAAGGTGATGCTGCGGGCCCAGCTGATGCCGGCGCCCAAGGTGTCGCCGTAGCTGAAGCCGCCGCAGGCGACGAAGCCCTTGAAGTCCTCCAGCTTGGCCCGGCCCGTCTGCAGGTCGGTCATGTGCACGTCCACCGCCTCGAAGCCGGCCAGGGTGAAGCAGTAGGCCATCTCCACATGGGAGTTGACGCCCTGCTCGCGCAGGATGGCCACGCGGGGGCGGGCCAGGTTCAGGAAGGGCGCCGCCACGTCCTCGCGGGCGTCGAAGCAGGGCGCGAACTGCAGGCCCGGGTTGGCCGGGTCGCCGGCGGCCGCATGCTCCTGGTCGGCGCAGACCGGGTTGTCCCGCTGCTGGCAGATCTTCCAGCTCACGCTGTCCCAGACCTGGTGCAGGTCGG
>CAZCTU010000244.1:0-3156 GCA_964501495.1 uncultured Ramlibacter sp. | reverse complement strand
GCGCCGCCTCGTGCAGGGTGATGGCGAAGAGGACGGGGAGGGCGTAGACCGCGACGGTCTGGATCAGGGCGTTGGCATCCACGGCCGGGATTGTCTCAGACGGCCGTGGCGGGGCCAGCCGCAGCCCCGGGGCCTACAGCCCCAGCACCGACAGCTCGCCTCCACCCTCGCGCATCACCAGCGCCTCGCCGCCGTCGCCCATGGGCGTGAGGTCGACCACCGTGGTGGGCAGGTGCGGGCAGGCGCCGGCGTCGATCACGCCGGCCAGGGCGTGCTCGAAGCGCTCGCGGATCTCGTGGGCGTCGTTGAGCGGGTCGTCCTCGCCGGGCGGGATCAGGGTGGTGGCCAGGAGCGGCGCGCCGTGCAGCTCGAGCAGGGCCTGCAGCGTCGCATGGGCCGGCACCCGCAGGCCGATGGTCTTGCGCTGCGGGTGGCTGACCCGGCGCGGCACTTCCTTGGTGGCCTCGAGGATGAAGGTGAAGGCGCCGGGCGTCGCCGCCTTGAGCAGGCGGTACTGGCGGTTGTCGACCCGGGCGTAGTTGGCCAGCTCGCTCAGGTCGCGGCACAGCAGGGTGAGGTGGTGCTTCTCGTCGATGCGCCGCACCTGGCGCAGGCGCTCGACCGCGGCCTTGTCGTCCAGGTGGCAGACCAGGGCGTAGGAGGAGTCGGTGGGCACGGCCAGCACATGGCCGGAGGCCAGCAGGGCCACCGCCTGCTTGAGCAGCCGCGGCTGCGGGTTCTCAGGGTGGACTTCGAAGAATTGGGCCATGGCCCGAGTATCGGGCAGGCGCGGCGGGGGCTGCCCGGCGCAACCGGGCCGGTGGTCGCATGCCCCCGGATGCCCGCTTCAGCGGCGCTGCTGGTACAGCGTGAGCAGGGCGCTGCCGATGCCGCAGACCGCAATCACGCACATGCCCACCACCGCCCAGCGGTCCGGCATGGCGCCCATGGCCACCCAGCCGGCCAGGACCGCGAACGGAATCTGCACATAGGTGAAGGGCATCAGCTGGGTGGCCGGCACCCGCTGGAAGGCCATGGCCCAGAGCATGTGGCCGGTGGTGGCCGCCAGCCCCATGCCCACCATCGCCAACCACACCCAGGCGGGCAGGTGGGCCAGGGGCAGAAAGGCCAGCACCGGCAGGGTCACCAGCGTGCAGGTGAGGCTGGTGTACAGGTTGGTGGTGACCGGGTGCTCGGTCCGTGACAGGCGGCTGGTCAGCAGCTGGAAGCCGGTGTTGCACACCACCTGGCCCAGGGGCAGCAGCATCGCCCAGGTGAAGTCGTCGGCGCCGGGCCGGATGATCACCAGGGTGCCGGTGAACCCGCCGAGCAGCAGCAGCCAGCGCAGGGGCGGCACATGCTCCTTGAACACGAGGCCGGCGCTGGCCGTCACCGCCATGGGAGTGAGCATCATGATCGCGGTCATCTCGCCCACGGTCACGAAGCGCAGGCTGGCGAACAGGAAGGAGGTGCCGCAGCCCAGCACCAGGCCGCGCGCCAGCTGCAGGCCCAGCTTCTCGGTCTGGAACATGGCTCGCCCGCGCAGGGGCAGGGCGAGGGCGGCGGTTGCCGCCGCCTGCACGCTGAAGCGCACGCAGATGGCCAGCAGCAGGGGCGCGCCGGCCCGCATGATCACCTGGCCGGTGGTGTCGGAGCCCGCGAAGATGGCCATGGCGGAAACGGCCAGCAACAGGCCCGCCAGCAAGGAGGAGCGCTTCACTGCACCCGGTCCGCCAGCAACTCCCACACCGGGGTCAGCTGGCCCGGCAGCAGGGGCAGCTTGCCCAGGTCGGTGTGGCTTTCGGTGGGGCTGTGGAAATCGCTGCCGCGCGAGGCGGCCAGGCCGAATTCGGTCGCGGTCTCGGCGTAGCGGATGGCCTCGGCGTTGGTGTGGCTGCCGGTCACCACCTCGACGCCGCGGCCGCCGTGGGCCTTGAACTCGGTGAAGAGGGCCCACTCCTCGTTGGCGCTGAAGTCGTAGCGGGCCGGGTGGGCGATGACCGCCACGCCGCCGGCCTCGGTGATCCAGCGCACTGCGTCGCCCAGGGCCGCCCAGCGGTGCGGCACGAAACCGGGCTTGCCCTCGGTGAGGTACTTGCGGAAGACCTCGGGCGTGTCGCGGCAGGCGCCCACCTCGACCAGGAAGCGGGCGAAATGGGTGCGGGAAATCAGTTCGGGGTTGCCGACGTAGCGCAGCGCGCCCTCGTAGGCGCCGGGGATGCCCACCTTGGCCAGCTGGTCGGCCATCTCCTGGGCCCGGGCGCCGCGGCCGCCGCGGGTGGCGGCCAGGCCCTGGACGAGCTGGGTGTCGTCCGGGTCGAAGCCGAGGCCGACGATGTGCACCGTCTTGCCGGCGAAGGTCACCGAGATCTCGGTGCCGGTGAGGTACTTCATGCCCTGGGCCCGGGCGGCGGCCAGGGCCCGGTGCTGGCCGCCCACCTCGTCGTGGTCGGTCAGCGACCAGAGGTCGACCCCGTTGGCGGCGGCGCGCTCGGCCAGGGCCTCAGGGGGCAGGGTGCCATCGGAAACCACCGAATGGCAATGCAGGTCGGCATTGAGGAAGGACACGTCCCGATTCTAGGTGCGCCCCCGGGGCCGGCCGCGTCGCCCAGGCGATTTCCCTGTCGCATCCCCCGCCTCTTTTGAATGTCTTGTGAGCGCCTACTGCGGATTGCGCCGCCGGAGGGGCCAAGGGTGAGACAATACGCGGTTACATGACTGCCTCCTTCTCCAACCTCGGCCTGTCTCCCAATCTGGCCCGCGCCGTGGCCGAAATGGGCTACGAGAGCATGACGCCCATCCAGGCGCAAGCGATTCCGGTCGTGCTGACCGGCCGCGACGTCATGGGCGCTGCCCAGACCGGCACCGGCAAGACCGCCGCCTTCTCCCTGCCCCTGCTCCAGCGCCTGCTCAAACACGAGAACAGCTCCACCTCGCCCGCCCGCCACCCGGTACGCGCCCTGGTGTTGCTGCCCACCCGCGAATTGGCCGATCAGGTCGCCCAGCAGATCAAGCTCTACGCCAAGTACACCCAGCTGCGCAGCGCCGTCGTCTTCGGCGGCATGGACATGAAGCCCCAGACCCTGGAGCTGAAGAAGGGTGTCGAGGTGCTGGTCGCCACGCCCGGCCGCCTGCTGGACCACATCGAGGCCAAGA
>CAZCTU010000243.1:0-3166 GCA_964501495.1 uncultured Ramlibacter sp. | reverse complement strand
TCGCCGTCATCGAGAACGAGTTCGGCGCCGAGAACATCGACAGCGACATCCTGGTGTCCGACACGAACGAGCAGATCGTTCAGATGAGTAATGGCTGCATCTGCTGCTCCATCCGCGAAGACCTGCGCGCCACGCTGCAGGACCTGGCGGCGAAGAAGCGCAAGGGCGAGCTCGACTTCGAGCGCGTGGTGATCGAGACCACGGGCCTGGCCGACCCCGGCCCGGTGGCCCAGACTTTCTTCATGGACGACGAGGTCGCCGAGAGCTACCTGCTGGATTCCATCCTCACCCTGGTGGACGCCAAGCACGCGGCCCAGCAGCTCAACGACCGCCAGGAGGCGCGCCGCCAGGTGGGCTTCGCCGACCAGATCTTCATCAGCAAGGCCGACCTGGTCAGCCCTTCCGAGCTGGACGCGCTGCAGCACCGCCTCAAGCACATGAACCCGCGCGCGCCGCAGAAGGTGACGCACTTCGGGGAGGTGGCCCTGTCCGAGGTGTTCGACCTGCGCGGCTTAAAGCTCAACACCAAGCGCGAGATCGATCCCGACTGCCTCGAGGCCGACGGGCATGAGCACCACCATCACGACCATGACCACGAACACGGCGAGCACTGCGACCACCCCTCGCATGCGCACGACGGGCACGAAGGTCATGGCCACCACCATCACCACGACGACGACGTCAAGAGCTTCGTCTACAAGGCCGACCGCGCCTTCGACCCGGCCAAGCTGGAAGACTTCCTGGGCGCGATCGTCAACATCTACGGACCCCGCATGCTCCGCTACAAGGGCGTGCTCCACATGAAAGGAACCGAACGCAAGGTCATCTTCCAGGGCGTGCATCAGCTCATGGGCAGCGACCTGGGCCCGCAGTGGGCCGAGGGCGAAGTGCGCAGCAGCAAGATGGTGTTCATCGGCATCGACCTGCCGCGCGACATCCTCGAGCAGGGCCTGGAGCAGTGCCTGGTCTGAATTCGTGGCCTTTTTGAACGCTTTTGGCTACTTGCCGCCTACCCCTAAAGGAGTGGCTCGGCAAAGAGGGTATAACTCCGCCTGCTGTCGGCCCCCTGGCCGGCACACGACCAACTACGACTCCGGGGTGGCGACAAGCGGCTCCAAGAGGACGCAGCCAGGAGGCAGGAAGTGAAGCCGCAACCGAAGGCCGCCGCAAAGGCGAAAAAACCGGCCGCAAAGGCCACCCCCGTGAAGGCAGCCGCCAAGAAGGCCGCTCCGGCCAAGGCTGCCCCCAAGAAGGTGGCCCAGCCGGCGAAGCCGGTGGCCAAGAAGCCCGCGGCCAAGCCCGTCCCCAAGAAGGCGGCCAAGCCGGTCGCCAAGAAGCCCGCCGCCAAGCCTGTGACCAAGACCGCGACCAAGACTGCCGCCAAGCCCGTGGCCAAATCGGCCAAGGCCGCTCCCGTGAAGGCAGCCGCCAAGAAAGCCGCTCCGGCCAAGACCGCCCCCAAGAAGGCGGCCGCCAAGCCGGCTGCCAAAACGGCTGCCAAGACCCCCGTCAAGGCCACCCCGTCCGCCAAGAAGGCGCCGGCCAAGACCGCCTCCCACACCACCGCCGCCAAGAGCGCCGCTTCATCCAAGGCGACCGCGGCACCGGCCAAGCCTGCCGCGCCCGTTGCGGCGGCTCGCAAGGCCGCTCCCCTCGCTGCGCCGGCTGCCAAGCCGGCCGGCGTGCCCACTCCTCCTGCTGCGCCCCAGCCCGGCATGCCCCCGCGGGCCACCAAGGTCTCGGCACGGCTGGCACAGATCACCGTGCCCTCCATGCCTCAGGCGGTGGCTTCCACCGCGGCCAAGGCCAGCTACTACCAGACTCCGTCCCGACCCGTGACTTCCCCTGCCTTCGTGGCGGTCAAGAAAGACCCCAAACTCGCCAACAACTGGAAGACCAAGTCGGTCGACCAGCTCTCTGACGCCGAGGTCCTGGCGATGCCAGACTCGGAGTACATGAACGACAAGCAGATGGCGTTCTTCCGCCTGAAGCTGCAGCAACTCAAGCAGGACATCCTGAACAACGCCGGTGAGACCACTGAGCACCTGCGTGAGGACACCGTCATCGTTCCCGATCCGGCCGACCGCGCCACGATCGAGGAGGAACACGCGCTCGAGCTGCGCACCCGCGACCGCGAGCGCAAGCTGCTCAAGAAGATCGAGCAGTCCATCGCCCGCATCGACGCCGGCGACTACGGCTACTGCGACGAGACCGGTGAGCCCATCGGTGTCGGCCGCCTGCTGGCGCGTCCCACCGCCACCTTGTCGCTCGAGGCGCAGCAGCGCCGGGAGCTCAAGCAGAAGATGTTCGGGGATTGAGTTTCTCCTTCCCTGTTCTCTGAAGAAGCCGCGCTTTCTGGCGCGGCTTTTTTATTTTTCTCCGGCCAGGCGCGGCAGACGGGTGGGACAGGCAGGCTCCTCCCGAAGTGCCCTGCGCGCTCCCGCGCGCGGCCCAACGGGGCCCTCCGCCTGCCCGCCCCACCCGCCTGCCGCGCTCCCGGTTCGAGGAGCGTCGCTCCGGATCCTCATCTCTAGCCCTTTCGGGTTAGGCCGGCCTTCAGAGTTCACTTTCAGAGGGCTCGCTAAGTGCTTCATTTTTAACGATTTTCGGACGGGAAATTGCGCTCGGAAACGCCTCTAAGTCCTTGATTTCATTGAAAAATTCCGATGTCTGAGCACTTGCGCGGCTGAGTTTTCCTGCTACAGTGGGAGGAAGTGCAATTTGGTGGGAAAAAGTGCCTTCGGCATGGGGCCGAAGCGGTTTTTCCCTCTCAAGACTTCATTCACCACTCACGCAGGGATCCACGCGGTGTTCCAGGGCGCTTCGTCACTCAGCCTCGATGCCAAGGGTCGGCTTTCCGTGCCGACCCGGCATCGCGACGTGCTGTCTGCGACCGCGGCCAACCAGCTGACGATCACCCGCCATCCGCACGGCTGCCTCATGGTCTTCCCCCGCCCCGAGTGGGAGAAGTTCCGCGACCGCATCGCGCAGCTGCCGATGTCGGCGCAGTGGTGGAAGCGCATCTTCCTGGGCAATGCGATGGACGTGGAGCTCGACGGCGCAGGCCGCGTGCTCATCTCGCCCGAGCTGCGCGCGGCCGCCGGCATCGAGCGCGAGACCATGCTCCTGGGCATGGGCAACCACTTCGAGCTGTGGGACAAGGCCA
>CAZCTU010000242.1:0-3166 GCA_964501495.1 uncultured Ramlibacter sp. | reverse complement strand
CGCCCGCGGTGGCCTGGATCGCCAGCCAGGTCGGCGGCTGGCAATGGAGCTGGGCCGCCACCGGCCTGTGCGCCGTGACGGGGCTCTGGCTGGCCGGCCGCATCGGCCGCCAGCGCGGCGCGGGCCATTGAGCCACTTCGCCTGTCGCGCGCACGCTTTCTAGAATCCCTGCATGCATCCCGACGACGAATTGGCTGTCTCGCGCACGCGCCGCTGGCTCGAGCACGCAGTGGTGGGGCTCAACCTCTGCCCCTTCGCCAAGTCGGTCATGGTCAAGGGCCAGGTGCATGTCGCGGTCACGCCGGCCACCGGCTGGAACGACCTGCTCGAGGCGCTCGAGCGCGAAGTCGACGACCTCTTGGCCTGTTCGCCCGAACAACGGGACACCACCTTGCTCGTCGCGCCGCAGGCCCTGCCGGACTTCTTCGAGTTCAACGGTTTCATGGGCGAGGCCGAGCGCCTGCTGGCCCGTCGGGAGCTCGAGGGCGTGCTGCAGCTGGCACATTTCCATCCGCAATTCGAATTCGCGGGCGCGGATCCCGACGACGTCGCGCACTTCACCAACCGCACGCCGTACCCGACGCTGCACCTGCTGCGGTCGGACAGCATCGCCCGCGCGGTGCAGGCCTTCCCGGATGCGAGCGCGATCTATGACACGAACATCGCCACCCTGCGCGCCATGGGCCGCGCGGGCTGGGACACCTTGATGAAGGAATGGACATGAGCCGCAAACAGGCCGCCGCGCCTGCCGCGCCCGCCTTGCCCGAGCTGCGCCCCGGCCAGTCGGTCGAGCTGCTCAAAGAGCTGCACATCCTCACCCGAGAGGGCAAGCTCAACCAGGACTCGCGCCGCAAGCTCAAGCAGGTCTACCACCTGCACCAGTTCATCGAGAAGCTGCTCGAGGAGGTGCCGGCCGCCGAGGGGCACCCCACCATCGTCGACCATGGCGCGGGCAAGAGCTACCTGGGCTTCATCCTCTACGACCTCTTTCTCAAGCCGCGCGGCGTGGGCCAGGTCTTCGGCATCGAAACCCGGCCGGAGCTGGTGCAGCGCTCCCAGGAGCTGGCCGCGCGCCTGGGCTTTTCCGGCATGCACTTCCTGCACCTGAGCGCCGCCGATGCGGTCAATGCCCAGGCGCTGCCGGCCCGCATCGACATGGTCACCGCGCTGCACGCCTGCGACACCGCCACCGACGACGCCATCGACTTCGGCCTCGCCCGCGAGGCCAAGTTCATGGTCCTGGTCCCCTGCTGCCAGGCGGAGGTGGCGGGCCAGCTGCGCCAGCACAAGGCCCTGCAGCTCTCGCGCAGTCCGCTGGCCGAGCTCTGGCGGCATCCGCTGCACACCCGCGAGATCGGCAGCCAGCTCACCAACGTCCTGCGCTGCCTCTACCTCGAGGCCTGCGGCTACCAGGTCACGGTCACCGAACTGGTCGGCTGGGAGCACAGCATGAAGAACGAGCTCATCCTCGCTCGCCACACCGGCCAGAAGAAGCGCAGCGCCGCCGAGCGCCTGCGCGCCTTGCTGGCCGAGTTCGGCCTGCAGGGGCTGGAGCCGCTGCGTTTCCATCGGCTTCCTGCCGCCCCGGTCGCATCAGAGCTCTCTGATTAAAAAACAGGGACAGAGCGCTTGCGGACCGGCTACCATGTGCCCACATGGCCCGCCTGCCCCGCCTGACCGTCCCCGGTCTCCCGCATCACATCATCCAGCGGGGCCACAACCACGCGCCGATCGCCCTGGACCCGGCCGACTTCGACACCCTGCGCCGCCTGCTCACCGAGCAGGCCCGCGAGGCCGAGGTGGCCATCCATGCCTATGTCCTGATGGACAACCACTTCCACCTGATCGCCACGCCGAAGGACGAGACGGGTTTGGCACGGATGATGCAGGGCGTCGGGCGTCGGTATGTGCGTCACTTCAACCAGCGCCATGGCCGCTCCGGCACCCTGTGGGAGGGGCGCTACCGCTGTGCGGTGCTCCAACCCGAGGCCTGGCTGCTCACCTGCATGGCCTACCTGGACCTCAACCCGGTGCGGGCCGGCAAGGTCGAGCAGCCCCAGGACTGGGCCTGGTCCAGCCACGGGCACTACGTCGGTGCGGCAGCAGACAAGATGGTGAGTCCCCACTCGCTGTCCTGGACGCTGGGCAACACGCCCTTTGCCCGCGAGCAGGCCTATGCCCAGCGGGTGGAGCAGGGGGTGGGGGCTGCCCAGCAGCAGGCCCTGGTCGACTCGGCCCTGCACGGCTGGGCGCTGGGCGACGAGGCCTTTCTGGCCGCGCTGCAGAAGCAGACGCCGCGCCGACTGAGCCGGGGCAAACCCGGCCGGCCGCGCCGTGCCGTCGTCGATGTGACCGAGGCGGCCGCGCCGTCCGGGGATTCGCCGTCCGCGCCGGACGCCCTCTAGGGCTCCGCGGGGCGTTCGATCCGTCCCCAATTTAATCAAACAGCCCTCCGGGCATGAATTAAAAGGGTTCCGACCCCGTTTTATTTCGCTTGGCGAGTCTGCTGCGCTGCACTATGCTCGCCGGTCCCGTGAAAGTCTGCGAAGGAATCGCCATGGCCCTGCCCGCCACGCCCGCCCACCTGCCTGCCACCTCATCCGCCGCCACGGCCGACGAGATCGCCCATCTGCAGCAGCAGGGCCTCTACGCCCAATCCAATGAGCACGACGCCTGCGGCGTCGGCTTCGTCGCCCACATCAAGGGCCAGAAGAGCCACGCCATCGTCGGCCAGGCCCTCAAGATCCTCGAGAACCTCGACCACCGGGGCGCGGTCGGTGCCGACCCCCTGATGGGCGACGGCGCGGGCATCCTGATCCAGATCCCCGACCAGCTCTACCGCGAAGAGATGGCCAAGCAGGGCGTCACCCTGCCGCCCCAGGGCGAGTACGGCGTCGGCATGATCTTCCTGCCCAAGGAGCACGCCTCCCGCCTGGCCTGCGAGCAGGAGATGGAGCGCGCGATCAAGGCCGAGGGCCAGGTGCTGCTGGGCTGGCGCGACGTGCCGGTCAACCGCGAGATGCCCATGTCGCCCGCGGTGCGCGAAAAGGAGCCGATCATCCGCCAGGTCTTCGTGGGCCGCGGCAGCGACGTGATCGTGCAAGACGCGCTGGAGCGCAAGCTGTACGTGATTCGCAAGACCGCCAGCGCAGCCATCCAGAACCTG
>CAZCTU010000241.1:0-3178 GCA_964501495.1 uncultured Ramlibacter sp. | reverse complement strand
TCCAGCCGCTGCGAGCGCGCCTCCACCAGCGGGTCGCCCGGCGGCGGGAAGGGCAACTTGTCGATCACCACCAGCTGCAGGGCGTCACCCGGCACGTCGACGCCTTCCCAGAAGGAGGCCGAGGCCACGAGCACGCAGCCCGCCTGCCCGCCGGCATTGCCCTCGCGGAAACGCTCCATCAGCCGGCGCTTGGGCCATTGGCCCTGGACCAGGATCTCCACCTCGCGGCTGCCGTCGAAGCGCACCTGCAAGGCGTCGCCGATGGCGCGCAAGGCGCGCAGCGTGGTGGTGAGCACGAGGGTGCGGCCGCCCAGCGTGCGCGCGCCCTCGGCGGCGATCTCGGCGACACGGCTGCTGTGGCTGGGGTCGCTGGGGCGCGGCAGGCCCGGCGGCAGGTACAGGCCCGCCTGCCGGGCGTAGTCGAAGGGACTGCCCACGCGCAGGACCTGCGCGTCTTCCAGGCCGCAAGGCTCGGTGAACCAGCGCAGGCGCGGGTCGTCACCCAGGGTCGCCGAGGTGAAGATCCAGGCGCGGCGCGAAGGCTCGTCGCCCTCTTCCTTCACCCTGAGCATCTTGTCCTGCACCGCATCGGCGATGTCCAGCGGCGACTCCATCATCCGCAGCTGCTGCCCCAGGTCCACCCAGCGCACCGAGCCGGGCTCGCAGGGGCCGGCGAAGCGGCCGGCGCGCTGGGCCAGGGCAGCGGCGCGCTCCTGCAGGCGCGGGAAGTCGGGCGCGATCTCGCTCACCGAGTCCAGGGCGTCCATCGCGGCGAGGCAGGCCTCGGCCACGTCGCGCAGGCCGCGGTTCCATTCCTCCGGATCGGTGCCCTCGGGCTCTTCGCCATTCCAGGCGAGGCGTCCGCCGGCCGCGCCACGGCCCCCGGCAAGCCGCAGGTCGCGCGCGGCGCGCTCGACCCGGGCCGCCACCTGCTGCCAGTCGACCAGGCCGCGGGCCAGCTGCAGGCCGGTGCCGAGCAGGTCGCGGCAGAAATCGAGCAGCTGCCCGGTGGCCAGCTGCGCGCCGAGGAACTGCACCCCGGTCTCAGTGAGCTGATGGGCCTCGTCGAAGATGGCGACCCGCACCGTCGGCAGCAGTTCGGCCATGCCGGACTCGCGCACCGCGAGGTCGGCGAAGAACAGGTGGTGGTTCACCACCACCACGTCGGCGGCCAGGGCCTCGCGCCGGGCGGCGTGCACATGACAGCCCTTGAAGCCGGGACACTGCGAGCCCAAGCAGTTCTCGCGGGTCGAGGTGACCAGGGGGATGACCGGCGAGCGCTCGTCGAGCCCGGGGATCTCGGCCAGGTCGCCGGTGCGGGTGCCCTGCGACCAGGTCTCGATGCGGGCCAGGGTCTGCACCGCCTGCCGGTCCGGCAGGTGGACGTCCTGACGCGCCAGCATCAGGCGGTGGGTGCACAGGTAGCTGCCACGGCCCTTGAGCAGGGCGATGCGCAGGGGCAGGCCCAGGGCCTCCACCAGGCGCGGCAGGTCGCGGCCGAACAGCTGGTCCTGTAGGGTCTTGGTGGCGGTGGACAGCAGCACCCGCTCGCCCGAGAGCAGGGCCGGGACGAGGTAGGCGAAGGTCTTGCCCACGCCGGTCCCTGCCTCCACCACCAGAGCGCCGCCCTCTTCGACCGTGCGGGCCACGGCCAGGGCCATCTCGGTCTGGGCCTGGCGCGGCTGGAAGCGGTCGGTGCTGCGCGCCAGCACGCCGTCGTCGGCGAAGGCGGCGGCGACGGCTTCCTCCAGCCCTCCTTCAGGGCGACTCATGCCGGCTCTTTCGGTTCCAGCGACAGCTCGAGCCGCGCGATCTGGTCCCGCAAGGCGAGGCGGCGCTTCTTGAGGCGGCGCAGGGCGAGTTCGTCGGGCACCGCCGCCGCAGGCTGGGCCAGCGTGCCGTCGATCAGGGCGTCGAGGTCGGCATGCTCCATGCGCAGCTCGATGAGGCGGCGCTGGGGCGAGTGCAGGTCGGAGGCGAGATCAGGCGGAGCCATGCGTCGGGGTCACGTGCGGGAATCGGGAGGCCGCGCTCAGCGCACCGGCGGCAGGTCGCTGGCCGCCGGCTTCTTGCGCTCGGCCTGGCGCTGGCGGACGGAGGCCTTGTGCTCCTGGGCCTGGCGCACGCGGTCGGCGTGGGCAGCGGCATTGGCGGCCGCCTCGCCCGGCGTGGGACCGGCGGGCGCCGCGGGCGGGCTGGCCGCCTGCGAAGCGCGCGGGGACCCGGTGGGCTTAGGGCCGCCGGCCTTGGCGGCGGCGCGTGACTCGCGGGACTGCTGATCGGAGGCGGCACGGGCGCGGCGCTCGGCGGCGTCTTCCCGGGCCTCGGCCTCGCGGCGCTCCAGGCGCTGCAGCTGCGCGCCGCTGCGCTGGCGCCGCTCGAGGTCGTTCAGCACCCGCTCCTGCCGGTCGATCTCGGCCAGGGGCGCCTGGGCACGCTTGCGCGCCTCTTCCACGCAGCCGGTGACCGCGAAGCGGGACTGGCACTCGGCCTCCTGCTGGCTGCGGGTGCGCAGGACCTGCTCACGCTCCGTGGCGAGCCGGGACCGCTCGGCGGCCAGGTCGAGGCCGCCGGCGACCTGGGCCAGGGCCGGGATGAACAGCCCCGGGAGGGACAGGGCCGCAGCGATCACGACCAGGGACAGGCGCGAGGAAAGTCGGGACGGGCTCATGTGAGCCGAGTATCGACCACCCGGCGTTCTTCCGCGAGGAATTCGGCCGACTGCATCTCGTTGAGCCGCGAAACGGTGCGCGGAAACTCGTGCGACATCGGACCCTCGGTATAGAGCTGCTCGGGCGCCACCGCGGCCGACATCACCAGCTTGACCCGGCGGTCATACAGGACGTCCACCAGCCAGGTGAAGCGGCGCGCCTCGGAGGCCATGTTGACCGGCATGTGCGGCACGTTGGACAGCATCACCGTGTGGAACTGGCTGGCGATCTCGAGGTAGTCGTTCTGCGAGCGCGGCCCGCCGCACAGGGCCCGGAAGTCGAACCAGACCACGCCGCCGGCCTTGCGGCGGGCGTGGATTTCGCGCTTCTCGATGTGCAGCACCGGGGACTCGTCGTGCGTCTCGGCCAGCTCGGTGAAGGCGGCGTCCATCTCGGCGTCGGCCTGCGGGCCCAGGGGCGTGTGATAGAGCTTGACTTGCTCGAGGGTACGACGCCGGTAGTCGGTG
>CAZCTU010000240.1:681-3184 GCA_964501495.1 uncultured Ramlibacter sp. | reverse complement strand
CGGTGAACATCACCTGGATCTGGCCCCCGAGCAGGTCGGCCATGGCCTGGCCGTCACCCTTGTAGGGGATGTGGGTCATCTTGCCGCCGCCCATGGACGTGAACAGCTCGGTGCACAGGTGGCCGGAGGAGCCGTTGCCGCCGGAGCCGTAGGTCAGGGTGCCGGGCTTGGCCTTGGCCAGGGCCAGCAGCTCCTTGACGTTGTTGGCCGGCACCGAGGGATGCACCACCAGCACGAAGGCGCCAGCGCCGGGCATGGCCACGGGCACCAGGGCGTTCGGGTCATAGGGCAGCTTGGCCATCAGGTGCGGCTGCACCGCGACTGGCCCCGGGCCGGAAGACAGCAGGGTGTAGCCGTCGCCGGGCGACTTGGCGGCGGCCTCGGTGGCCAGCATGCTGCTGGCGCCGGGCTTGTTCTCGACGACGAAGCTGCCGGCGACGCCGTTGCTGGCGACGGTCTCGGCAAAGATGCGGGCGATGAAGTCGGACGGGCCGCCGGCCACCGCGCCCACCAGGATCTTGACCGGGCGGTTCGGGTAGGCCTGGGCCTGGGCGGCCAAGGGCGAGAGACCGGCGCCGCCGGCAGCGGCGGAAGCGGCCAGTGCCAGCAGGTGGCGGCGTTGCAGGGGCAGGGCATTGCGCATGGCTTGTCTCCAGTGTCGTTATCGGTGCCGCCATTGTGGGCGGGCAGGCGCGGGTGGCCCCATAGAATCGAACCCCGACCTATAAGCATTGGTAATAGATGCCCCGCGCCACGGCTCCCGTCTCCGCCACCGTGCTCGCCAACCGGCTGATGGCGCGGGCGCGCTTTCGCCACCTGCAGGCCCTGGTGCGCCTGTGCGAGCTGGGCAGCCTGCAGCGCACCGCGGCGGCCATGGGCATCACCCAGCCCGCGGTCACCCACCTGCTGGCCGACCTGGAGAGCCTGCTGGAGGTGACGCTGTTCCAGCGCCACGCCCGGGGCGTGCGGCCCACCCCGGCCTGCGAGGACCTGCTGCCGATCGCGCAGCAGCTGCTCCAGGGCCTGCAGGCGGGCGCCGAGGCGGTGGCCGCCCGCCACAGCGGCGGCGCCGGCCTGGTGCGCCTGGGCGCCTCGTCGGCGGCGGTGCTGGGCCTGCTGGTCACCTCGCTGCCGGCTTTCCAGCGGCGGCACCCGGCCATCCAGGTGCAGCTGCGGGAGGCCGAGATCGACGGCCTGCTGGCCGGGGTGTCGCGGGGCGAGGTGGACATGGTGGCCTGCCGCCAGCCGGCGGTGGTGCCCCAGGGCTGGGGCTTCACCCCGCTGGTGGAGGACGAGTTCATCGTGATCTGCGCCCCGGACCACCCGCTCACCCGCAAGCGCAAGCTGCAGTGGGCCGACCTCGCGCGGCAGACCTGGCTGCCGGCGCCCTCGGGCAGCCTGGCCCGCAGCCGCTACGACGCCCTGGTCGAGGCCCGCTTCGAGACGCCGCCGCCGAGCGCGCAGGTGATCACCCGCAACCCGGCGCTCACCACCGCCTTGCTGCGGGACCAGCCGGCGCTGGCCCTGGTCCCGGCGGGCTCGGTGCGGCCGCAGCTCGATGCCGGCCAGATCGTGAGCCTGCGCCTGCCCGAGCGCCTGCCCTTCGATCCGATCGGGGTGCTGCTGCCGCAGCAGGGCGCGGGGCGGGCGACGCAGGCACTGTCGGACTTCCTGCAGGGGCTGCATGCGCCGGATTGAGCCAGCCTCAGCCGGTGAACCCGATCGGCCGCGCCTCGCGGACTTCCGGCTTGATGCGGTGCTCGGCCTCGAGCTGCTCGAGGAATTCCTCGGGCGTGAACTGCGCATCGAGGAGGGTGACCTGCCGCTTCACGGCGGCGAAGTCGCCGGGGCACAACTGGCCCAGACGCGCCAACCCGGCGCGCAGGCGATCGGTGAGGCTGGCCGCGTCACCGGCCAGCGCCTCGACCACGAACATGCGCTCGCGCTGGGCGGCGGTGAGCGGCTGGAAACGGATCTTGAAGGTGAAGCGCCGCAGCGCCGCGGGGTCGATGCGGTCCATCAGGTTGGTGGTGCAGATGAACACGCCGCCGAAGCGCTCCATCTGCTGCAGCATCTCGTTGACCTCGGTAACCTCGTAGGTCCGCTGCGCGCCGCGCCGGTCCTGGAGGAAGCTGTCCGCCTCGTCCAGCACCAGCACCGCCTGCTCGCTCTCGGCCTCGCGGAACATGGCGGCCATGCGCTGCTCGGTCTCGCCGACGAACTTGGACAGCAGGTCGCTGGCCTGCCGCACCATCAGCGGCCGCTCGAGCGCGCGGGCGATGTGCTCGGCCAGCGCCGTCTTGCCGGTGCCCGGCGGGCCGTGGAAGCACAGCGTGCCGTGGCCCCGCGCGCGCAGCGCGTCGACGATGCGCGGTACCGGAAAGCGCGACTCCACATGCAGCATCTCGAGGTCATAGGTGGTGACGCCGGGGCGCTCACCGGTGGCGACGCGCTGACCCAGGGCCAGGTCGGCGTTGCGCAGCAGCGTGGCGGCCATGGCCAG
>CAZCTU010000240.1:0-671 GCA_964501495.1 uncultured Ramlibacter sp. | reverse complement strand
GACCTCTTCGACGCCGGGCAGACGACAACGCAGGTGGCGCAGCTGGCGCTCGATCAGGTCCTCGATGCGGGCGGCCGCGGGCGCGCGAGACCCGGGCGCGTCCGGCGCCTTCATGCCAACCGCCGGGCCTGCGGCATCGTCCGCGCCGCCCAGAGACTCGCGCTCCGCGTGGCCCACTTCGCCATCCTCCTGAGCCAGCTTGGCGAAGCGCACCGCGGTGCGGATCTGCGCCGGGGTGAGCCCCTTGCGGCCGGTCAGGCGGGCCACCAGGCCCTCGGACACCGCCACGCCCTCGAGCGAGCGCCGCACCAGCTGCTCGCGCGCGCCCGGCGGCGGCGACTTGAGCTCCAGGTGGTAGGCGAAGCGGCGGCGGAAGGCCGGGTCGATCTGCTCGATGCGGTTGGTCACCCAGATCGTGGGCACCGCATTGGTCTCGAGGATCTGGTTCACCCAGGCCTTGCCGGCGACGCCGGAGGCGGTGGGCAGGGGCACCTGCTCGGCCCGCGCCATGAGCTGCGCGGCCTCGGAACTGATCGGGGGGAACACGTCCTCCACCTCGTCGAACAACAGGGCCGACTCGGTGCTGCCCTTGAGGAACACCTGGGCGATCTGCAGCGAGCGGTAGCGGTCGCGGCCGGAGAGCGCGTGGCCGTCGCGGTCGGCGTATTCCA